>JBIIRN010000038.1:0-12634 GCA_044341525.1 Sediminibacterium sp.
CCACGTCCTGTAACACTTTTATCTTTCGATACAAATAACCGATGGGCTGGAAGAACTCAACTGCTTCATCGACTGTCATGTTCAATACATCACTGATGGATTTTCCTTTGTACCTGATTTCAAGTGTTTCCCGGTTATATCGTTGTCCGTTACATTTCTCACAATGCACATATACATCCGGCAAAAAATTCATTTCAATCACCCGCATACCACCTCCTTCACAAACATCACAACGACCTCCCTTCACATTGAAAGAAAATCTGCCGGGGGCATAACCGCGAATCTTTGCCTCAGGGACGGCTGCAAAGAGGGAGCGTATTTCAGTAAAGAAACCACAATAGGTGGCTGGATTACTTCGGGGTGTTCTGCCAATGGGGGACTGATCTATTTCTATTACCTTGTCGATGTGCTCAAGTCCGGATATGGATTGAAAAGGCATAGGATTTACCCGACTGTTGTAACAATGCCTCGATAAGAGTGGGTACAGGGTTTCATTGATGAGGGTGGACTTCCCGCTTCCGCTTACCCCTGAAACAACAACCAGTGTTCCCAATGGCAGTTGAATACTAACGTTCTTGAGATTATTACCTTTGGCTCCTTTCAATTCCAGCCACTTACCATTTCCTTTCCTGCGAGTAGCAGGCACTGAAATTTTCTTTTCACCTTTTAGATAACTGGCCGTCTCAGAATCACTTCGTAAAATTTCGGCAGGTGTTCCGGCGGCAACAATATTTCCTCCTTTTCTTCCCGCACCGGGTCCAATATCAACGAGAAAATCAGCTGCCAACATAATGTCTTTGTCATGTTCCACTACCAAAACATTGTTCCCGATATCGCGCAGGTTCAACAGGGAACGAATTAGTCGCTGGTTATCGCGCTGATGTAATCCAATAGAAGGTTCATCCAGTATATAAGTAATTCCCTGCAGCCGGGAACCAATTTGTGTTGCCAGGCGAATGCGCTGAGACTCACCGCCACTGAGGGTTCTCGTCGGTCTTTCAATGGTAAGATAGTGCAGGCCTACATCCAGCAGAAATTGTAATCTTTCCTGAATCTCTTTGAGAATATCGCGGGCGATTTTTTGCTGCTTGGTGTTGAGTTTACCGGCAGAATTAGTTAACCATTGCTGTAAGGTAGCCAGATCCATTCTACTCAGTTCAGCAATATTTTTTTTCTGTATCAGAAACCAGCGGCTTTCTTTTTTCAGTCGCTGACCTTCACAGGAGGGACAATCCCGCTGCTGCATAAATTTCACCACCCATTCGTGGAGGGCTTCCGTACTATTGCCATGTGTAAACCATCTTTGCAACATCGGAACGATTCCTTCATAAGTGCTATGATCATATAAAGCACCCGAGGTTCCTTCCTCTGAAGGTATTATTTCCAGATTTCCCGCCTCCGGTGTTCCAAATAGTAAGAGATTCCTGGCAGTGACAGATAAGTCCCGCAACGGCTTATCTATACTGATCTTATTTTTTTTCGCAAAACTTTCTACGGACTGGTAGAGGTATGCCTGGCGTTCCTCACCCAGGGGGGCAATGCCGCCTTGTCTAACAGACAAAGAAGGGTCGGGAATAATTGCTTCCAGATCAATAACAGAAATTTGTCCGAGTCCCCTGCAAGTGGAACAAGCCCCATAAGGTGAATTGAAGGAAAAAGTGTTGGGGGAAGGCTCTTCATAGCTTAGCCCTGTATCCTCACACATCAGGTGGCGGGAATACTGAATTATTTTTTCTGATTGATGGATGAGTAAAAACATCAGATCATTTCCCATTTTCAGGGATTGCTGTACACTCTGACTGATGCGCACCCGCATATCTTCCTTTACCGGAAGTCTATCAATGACTACTTCGATATCATGAATCTTATACCGGTCAACTTGCATTTTAGGCTTGATATCTAAGATTTCGCCATCCACCCGAACTTTCAGGAACCCTTTTTTGCGTATCTCCTCGAATAATTCCCTGTAATGACCTTTTCTTCCCCTCACCACCGGCGCCAGCAAAGTAACGGCTGCACCGGAAAATCTTTCAAAAATGTTGGCGATGATTTCTTCCTCACTGAAACGAACCATTTTCTTTCCTGTCTCATAACTATAGGCCTCTCCGATTCGGGCATAGAGTAAGCGCATGAAATCATAAATCTCTGTCACTGTGCCAACTGTGGAACGAGGATTTTTATTGGTTGTTTTTTGCTCAATGGAAATTACCGGTGACAAACCTGTAATCCTGTCCACTTCCGGTCTTTCCATGTCTCCCATGAACTGACGGGCATAGGCACTGAAACTTTCCATATACCGCCGTTGGCCTTCATTGAAAATGGTATCAAATGCCAGGGATGATTTCCCACTGCCACTCACCCCTGTAAATACAACCAGTTGATTTTTAGGGATAGCAATATCAAAATTCTGAAGATTGTGCTCCCGCGCACCGGTTACTACGATGTAGTCATTACCATCGGGCAATGAAGCAGAGCGGGAGGTGGTTGAACGGGGCATAGAATCATCAAAGATAACAATACCGCAGGGGAAAGGTTGAGCGAAGAACGCTACACCCATTTTTTTGTAATTATGAGAAGTCTTCCCTATATTTGCTCTAGTTCTTTGCTCATACTTATCAAGAAAGGCGGAGGGATTCAGGCCCGATGATGCCTTGGCAACCCATATAACCCGGTGTACCGGTTGTATGAAGGTGCCAATTCCTACCACAATATTTTGTGGATAGATAAGATAGTGTTACACCACCTTCATGCGTTAAAGCGCAGTCGGAATTTCCACTTACTTTCTTGATAACATGTACGAAGAATGAATATTCATTCTGTCACCCATTTGTTCCTAACCGAACGAACAAAACTGTTTATCATGCTATCAGCCACCCAATTGATTCACAGCATTCCTGTGGATGAACAAACCGGCGCCATTGCCGTTCCCATCTATGCCACTTCCACTTTTGTTCAGGAAGCACCCGGCATCAACAAAGGTTTTGATTATGCCCGCACTGGTAATCCAACCCGCAAAGTGCTTGAAGAACTGATTGCCCGAATGGAAAAGGGTTCAGTCGGACTTGCCTTCGCGAGTGGACTGGCGGCGATAGATGCCGTATTGAAATTGCTGAAGACGGGAGATGAAATCATTGCGGTGGATGATATCTATGGGGGTGCTTTCCGTTTATTCACCGGAGTTTATGAACAATATGGCATACGAGTAAAACTGGTAGACACCTCAGATCTTGCTGCCGTAGAAAAAGCGATTGGTCCGGCCACCCGCCTTATCTGGCTGGAAACACCGACAAATCCGACACTAAAGATTACAGATATCCGGGCATTGGCCCAACTGGCCCATCGTTATAATTGCCTGCTCTGTGTAGACAATACTTTCGCCACGCCCGTTCTGCAGCAGCCCCTGGAACTGGGTGCTGATATCGTAGTACACAGTGCCACCAAATACCTCGCAGGACACAGTGACTTGATTGCTGGACTATTAGTTACAGCTGACGCATCGATTGGTAAAAGATTACAGTATTTCCAAAATGCCTGTGGCGCAATTTTAAGTCCTTTTGATAGTTGGCTTGTCATCCGCGGACTGGAAACCTTACATCTTAGAATCAGACAACACAGTGAAAGTGCCTTGGAAATTGCCAAACGCCTGGAAGAACATCCCGCCATACAGCAGGTTAACTATCCCGGACTGGCATCGCATCCCGGATATTTGACTGCCCAAATACAATCATCCGGTTTTGGAGGAATGATATCTTTCGTTTTGAGACAAAATACCGAAGATGCAGCACGCCAAATCATTACCGGTACCCGCTTGTTCAAACTGGCGGAAAGTCTTGGAGGCATCAAAAGTCTGATCTCACATCCTGCCAGCATGACCCATAAAAGTATTCCGCCAGGAAAAAGAAGAGCTGCAGGTGTCGAAGATGGCTTGATCAGACTTTCGATCGGACTAGAAAATCCTGAAGATCTGATTGCTGATCTGGAGAATGCATTGGCTAACTTACAACAACATAGACATCTGATAAAAAAATCAGCATCTACTTTAGAAACTACTTATTAATTAATTATACTTTACAAATGAATACACAACAAACACTGGTAATCGGATTATTTGGTTTCGGAGTCGTTGGAGAAGGACTCTACCGCGTTTTACAACAGACCCCTTCACTGAAGGCAAGCATAAAAAAGGTTTGCATTAAAAATCCCGAGAAAAAGAGAAATGCACCGTCAGAATTATTCACAACCAGAAAAGAAGATATTTTAAATGATCCCGAAATCAATGTGGTAGTAGAGGTAATCGATGATGCAAAAGCTGCCTATGAGATAGTATCTACAGCATTACTCAGTCATAAATCAGCCATCAGTGCCAGTAAAAAAATGATTGCAGAACATTTAACCGAATTACTCGAATTACAGCAAAAAACGGGAGCCTCTTTTCTCTACGAATCAGCTGCTTGTGCCTCCATCCCGGTCATCCGTAACCTGGAAGAATATTATGATAATGATTTACTGCACTCCATTCGGGCGATAGTTAATGGTTCAACCAATTTTATTCTGACCAAAATGTTTGAGGACAAACTTGATTTTCCTGAAGCCCTTCTTTTAGCTCAACAGCTAGGATTTGCAGAAAGTAACCCTGCATTGGATACAGAAGGTTGGGATGCGCTGAATAAATGGATCATTCTGTTAAACCATGCTTACGGTATTGTAGAGCAACCTGAAAAATTGCTTTTTACCGGAATTCAGAATATTCAGTTATCGGATGCACTGGTAGCAAAAGAAAAAGATTATGAGATTAAATTGGTAGCCCAGGCAAAAAAACTATCCAATGGAAAGGTGGCTGCTTTCGTACTTCCTCAATTCATTCCATTATCAGATCCGCTTTCATTTGTAAAAAACGAATACAATGGGGTGGTTATTGAGAGTGGATTTGCCGATAAACAATTTTTTTACGGAAAGGGTGCCGGTAGTTTCCCTACCGCCTCAGCAGTTGTAAGTGATATTTCCGCGCTTCGATATCAATACAAGTATGAGTATAAAAAGAGATATTCTCATCAGCCCCATGAACTGACAAATAACTATTATTTACGTATCTATTTAAGTTGTAATGATTGGAAATATGTACCCCGGGAAGAATTTGAATGGATAGAGGAATGGCATGCCAATGCAGACAGAAAATACCTGATTGGTGTCATTCATCAAAGTAAATTACGTACAACTTATTGGTGGAAGGAAAATGGCAATAGTTTATTGCTGACACCCGATCCGATTATTGACAACCTCGATCTGATTCAAGTAAAGAAAAAGAGTCTGGAACTAGCGGGTATTCAATCATAAATAATTAACCCATATAGATATCCTAAAGGCATTGATTTATAGTAACTTTAGGCTGCAGAAAGAACTATGCAGGCCAATACTACCCTAAAAAATGCCATTTTGGTTTCCCTGTTAACAGCAGGTCTCCTGTTCACAGGATCTTATGTAATGGGGAAGTACCCTTTTTTTCTTCTTCTGAATGGGAACGGTGGTAATTGGCTGGATAAACTTTTCCAGGGATGGACCTACCTGGGAGATGGATGGGTCTGGGTAATTGCAGTAATAATCATTGGCTATTACAAGAGAAACAAGGTATTGTTGGCAGTATTTTGTGTGATCATCTCAACCTTATTTGCTCAGGGCGGAAAGCACCTGCTCTATCCGAATGAAATGAGACCGGCAGCAGATCCCAAAGAATTACCGGCCATTCATACCGTTCCCGGGGTGGAACTACATACCAGTCAAAGTTTTCCATCAGGACACACTGCTACTGCATTCAGTCTATTTTTCCTCATTTCTCAACTATTTCCTCATAGATGGACGCTGCCAACCGGTTTTTTATTGGCAACCGGCGTTGGTTATTCCCGCATCTATCTGGCACAACATTTTCCTGTTGACGTAGCTGCAGGAATAGTAGTAGGAGTCATTGCCATCTTGCTATCAATTTATTTTGATTCCCTCTTATTAAAAAAATCAAGCCATAGATGAAGTCTACATTTTTTCTGCCTACTCTTTTGGGGATTCTTGCCATTATTCCCGGAATCCTGGAAGCACAAGACACTACCCAACAAATCAATACCCAAAGCAGAAACCAACAAGAACAGATATCAAAGCCCTATGTTATATTAATTTCAGCAGATGGTTTTCGGGCAGACATGGCAGAGAAATTTGGAGCCAGTCATCTCTTAAGGTTAAGTAAAAAGGGAGTAAGAGCTCATCACATGGAGTCGGGCTTTCCCAGCGTAACCTTTCCCAATCATTATAGTATAGTGACCGGACTTTACCCGGCACATCATGGTTTAGTTGATAACAATTTTTATGACAGGAAGAAAAGCCAGATTTATTCGATGTCGAATAAAAAACAAGTGGCCGATTCCAGTTGGTATGGGGGAAAACCGCTTTGGGTGCTGGCTGAGGAGCAAGGTATGCTGGCTGCCAGTTTTTATTGGGTAGCTTCAGAAAGTGCTATTCGGGGGATTAGACCTACTTACTATTATAATTACAACGATAAAATTTCAATAGATAAAAGAATTCAGACAGTCAAGGAATGGCTCAATTTTCCGGAAGAAAGAAGACCTCATTTCATTACTTTCTATTTTCCCGAAGTTGATTATGCAGGGCATGTGTTTGGACCGGATGCGGAAGAAACCGGAAAGGCGGTACGATGGGTAGATACAGCCATCGGTAAACTGGACAGCGTAGCCAAAGCATCGGGATTACCCGTCAATTTTGTTTTTGTATCTGATCATGGCATGACAAAAATTGATCCTGCACAACTGATGCGATTACCTTCCTGTATTGATACTTCCCGCTTTATTATACCCTATGGAAATGCCACCGTGCATTTATATGCCAAAAATCAGGCAGACATTTTACCGCAATATGAATTATTGAAGAATGAAAGGGGGCCATTTCAGGTTTATCTTAAAAAGGATATTCCTGCACATTGGAACTATGGGGGTAATAATGATCGGTATGACCGGATTGGAGATATCCTGCTGGTGGCGGAACCCCCGGCAATTTTTAATCCATCGGGTGGACCCATGTCGCCGGGAAAACATGGTTTTGATAACCGACATCCGGATATGTATGCCAGTTTTATGGCCTGGGGGCCTGCCTTTGCTGAAGGAAAAGTATTGGAAGGTTTTTCTAATGTACATATTTACCCCATGATTGCCCGTATACTGGGGTTAAGCTATCGGAAGAAGGAAACCGATGGTAAATACAGGGTACTTCGCCATATTGTCAGGAATCATTAAATTTACAAATCCATATCCACCCTGTGAGTAATTCAACCGGGTTTAAAATTCAATATTTCATGAATATGATCGGCAGAAATGGTCAGGTGCTACTAGCTACTGTGCTGCTGATATTGTCGCCGTATTCCCCCATTTTTGCTCAATCGCCTCTTACTGAAATGCCGCTTGGCATTAATCTCAGCATAACCAAAAGCACCGAATTAGAGTCCCGCGGTATCTGTATTGCCCGTATCAATTCACCTGACTCAGCCAAAACGCGTTGTATCCGATATAACATGGATGATAAATTTTATGCGCATACCAATTTTTCAAAAAATATTGACCGCATCAGTTTTCAATCCATCGCGCACCATCAGTTACCGGATAACTGGAAAAAATTGGGTATTCGCCTGGCTTCCAGTTACCGCTATAGAAAGGCAAAAAGTGCCCAGGAAAAAAACAGCATTACCACAGAAAATGAGGGAGGAAATACTTTGACAGAATTCATGCAAATCATCACTGCTCAGAATGCCAAAGAGATTACTCGAAGGGTATCATATAAAAGTGATTATCAGATTGGGGAAACGATAGAATTTGTAATAGGCAATTACTACTTTATGGCTGAATTCATGAAATGGATTAAGCCGGAATGGTGCAAAGATTGTCCTACCTATTCCGATTATGATAATGGATTGGTCTCGCTGGAAATAACCAGACCTTTCTGATCTAATACACGCTACCAATTGGTTTTCCGGGGATTATTGTCGATTGATGATTCTAATCAATCATTCCGATTTCCAACGCCATTCACCCGCAATTTTCAAAGGTTCCTGCAATTTATTTTTGATAAGAAACAACCTGGTTTCCTCGTCGGAAAGTTTTCGGGCAGGAATTTTTTCTGTGTTGGCCAAAGCATAAATGAGCATGGTATTATAACGTACTGTGTTTTTCATGCCCTGTTCATCTACTAATTTAAAATCATCGCAATCTGCATGGTAGCAGGGTCCGGAATTATTAGGCAAACTTCCCCCGGCAGCGCCTCCGGTAGGAACTCCCTGTAACATGAAGGGTTGGTGATCGCTGTGCAGACCGGCACCAGCCCTAAATAAGTTAGGGAAGACCGGGTCAACTTTTTGAACAACAGTACCTATTTGCTGAAATAGTTCCCGGGTAGTATCCGTTGAAGAAGAAAATCCCTTCGGATCATTGGTCATATCATAATTGAGCATATACCGAATTTGCTCCAGGGTGTGATCCTTGTTGGAAGTAGCCACATAATGACGGGAGCCAAGCAACCCTTGTTCTTCCCCCATAAACAGAACAAACTCTACTGTCCTGGCTGTTTGCAACTGAAGGGATTGAAAGGTTCTGGCCATATCAAGTACTGAAAAAGAACCAATTCCATTGTCGATGGCACCGGTTGCAAGGTCCCAACTATCCAGATGCCCCCCTACTACGATTTTCTCTTTGGGAAGGCTGCTTCCCTTGAAGGTTGCAATCACATTTCTGGCTTTGATAACGGCTGACTGATTAGTCATTTTGATGCGGGCATTCAGAGAGGACTGTATTAATTTTTCCTTCAACGCCATGCCATCTTCCTTACCGATACATACAGCAGGAATTGGAATGAGTTTACCGGTAACCGAAGCGGTTCCTGTTAATAATATTCCACCGGTAGCTGTATTAATGATGATGATTCCCCTGGCTCCATATTTAATGGCAAGGGCTGTTTTCTCTGATCGATGCAAGGTTCCTGTACCAGGTTTTGAATTCGGCAATACTCCCAGATAAACTAGGGCTATTTTTCCCTTTACTTTTTCAGGAGCAGCCCTATAATCTTCTTCCAACCCATTTCCCATATCAGCCAGGGCAAGTTCAATTTGAGCCGAAACAGGGGAGTGAGCCAGCGTGACTGCCTTTAGGGGTTGCATTTGACCCTCGCTCCCAATTGAAAGGGATAAAGTTCCCCGGCTCCAGCTTTCTACCGAGAAGGGTTGAAAGCGAACATCCTTACAACCCCAGAATTTTAATACGTTTGAGACATATTCTTCCGCCTTCTTTCCGTTAGCGGAACCTGTCAGGCGATGTCCAATGGTGGAGGTAGCTTCCTGTAATCGCTGATAGGCCTGAGAATTTTGCTGTACTTCCCGGTTAATTTTTTCGAATACAGGTTGCCACTGGTCGGGGGATTGGGCGAGGAGAAAAAAGGGAGTTACAAGAAAAAGACAGACAAGCAGGTTAATTGATTTCATACAAAAGAGTTGAAATTCAATTTACAATAAAAAAAGGAATCAAGACATTTCCGGCCACTAGAGAAGTGGATTCAGACACATCAATCCGTCTTTGAGTAGAAAAGATTTATCAGACCGTATGGCAAGGGTCTTTTTATCTCCACCTAATACCTGGTAAGAGACCGACTCAAGTGATTTATTGATGAGGTGATTATTGAATTTATCGAGAATATAATAGGTGTATAAGGTAATTTGTTTCCCATTGACCCGGCTAAGGTTCACCAATGCCTGTGGCAATCGAATTTCCGATTTGTCAGCAAATAGCAGGACCAAATCGCCCTGCAACGTTTTAGGTGCCGAAGATGAAGTAAAATGCAAGGTGATATAGTTGGATACGTTGGCTGATTCGATACCCAAACCACAGGTTTCGTCACCTGAACTGTCAATCGTAACAGGGGGAACATATTTGACAGAGAACCCATCATTCAAATAGCGTGTTTTTATGATGCAATTGGGTTGACCAAAAGCAACGTGTAAAAAGCCAACAAAAAATATGGTAATCAGACGTTTATACGCCATGGGGGGCCTCTTAGTTCCTGCTTTAATAGACCGGAACTTTATAACGCGTTGATTAAAAAGATATTGTGAGAGATACACAGGAAATGGATTATCCAAATTTAAGAAAAATAATCATATGTGCTATCCGATAGTTGTTAAAAAAAATGGATCCGCTTTAGTGGAGCCATTTACACCGGTTTGAGAAGATGATTATTTGTTTATTGAAACTACTTTTTTCGCACTTAAATTGAGGGCCGGGAAATTGATTACCCCATTGAAAATAGAGGGTGAAACACTGTTCGTATTGGGCTAAGTGGCCAGGTAGATGTAAGCTTGGTAATAGTATGGGCGGTTTCCAATTCGGTTTTCTCTAGATTCTGAATATTGAGCAATACAGAACGTCTACTAGTTATAAAGAGGCATCCTGCTTTCATTATGTTGATATTAAAAGCAAAAACAATGCAGACAAAGGACTGATAACGGGGAGGTGCATCATAGTTTTGATTTAAATTTGTATGCCCACAAAACCAATGTCTGCCTTTTCGATTATTAAAAGATCGCGTGGAGAAGAATAAATATTGAAGGAAAGTCTTATTCATTCTAAGTAGACATTTTTCTTCTGGCTTAAATTAATTTAAGTTCTCAAAGTCAGGTATTTTTTTCTTTCGTTGGGAGTCATTTTCTCTATGGCATATCGCAGCATAGTACGAGGCATTTCTCTTAAATGCTCATTCAAAAAATGCTGAATGAGAACAGGGTTTCGTTTCCAGGCTTCCCGGAGCATCCAACCCGTAGCTTTGTGCATCAGATCATGTGGATGATTGATAAAAATAGTTGCCAACTGTAAAAGATCCACCCAATCATTTTTACGAATAAAAGCAAGGGTGGTAAGCATGGCAATCCGGTTTTTCCAAAGGTTCTTTGAGCGGGCGAACCGATACAATAAACTCCGGTCTCGCTGCTCCAACCATTTACCCAAAATAAGAGGCGCGCTGCTATCGACGAGGTCCCAATTATTTACATATTTAATATGCTCCAGATAGCACTTCACCCACTTCTTTTCCTCAGCCATATCAGGCGCCTTATTCAGATTCCTGATCAAAATGAATAAAGCAGTTGCTCTCATCTCGTGATAGGGGGATTCCAGCAGAGGCCTGAGTTCTTCGGGGCGAAAATGGAAGGCAAAATGACGGGCTATCTGCCGCTGGGCGGGAACGGGAACACCCAAAAACCGGTCACCTTCGCCATATTCTCCCTTGCCGGCTTTAAAATACCAGATAGCAGCTTTCGCCCGCTCCGCAGAAGCATGAAGCTTTAATTCCTTTAATACAAGGTTATACTTTTCCATACTGTCAGTAGTTATAAATTTACGGTAATAATCAAAAGAAAAATTTAATCTGAAAGAGGTATTTTTACTAAATACAAGTAATCTGTAACAGGTCTGCGGATGATCCAATCCATGCCAAAGAATTTCCTTTATTGAAAAAGCTAATCTATCTTACTGGAACCTTGTTGATAGCAGGTCTTTTGTTGACCCTGTTGCCAGGCTTGTCCGCCATCCACGATGAACCCATGCCGTCGTTCAGCATAAAAAAGGTAGTTGTATCCCCGCAGGGGAAAGACACCTTGTTGTTAGTTGGCGTAGGTGATCTGATGCTGGGATCTAATTATCCCTCAGTTTCGCTGCTGCCACCCCATGAGGGGCGGGACCTTTTACAAGAGGCGGCTCCGCTACTTCAAGCTGCAGACATTGCCTTTGGTAACCTAGAGGGGGTGCTCATGACCGGCAAGGGCACCGCCAAACATTGCAATGATGAAAAGTATTGTTATGTGTTTAAGAGTCCTGATCATTATGCCAAACATCTAAAGAATGCTGGACTCGATGTATTGAGCATAGCGAATAACCATACCGGTGATTTTGGTCAAAAAGGACGGGAGCATACCGTTCAGGTGCTAAAAAATGAGGGACTATATTTTGCCGGGCATCTTGAACATCCCTATCGTCTGTTCGAAAAGGAAGGAGTGCGTTATGGATTTTGTGCTTTTGCTCCCAACACAGGAACGCTTTCAGTAAATGATTCAGCACGGGCGGTAGCATTGATTTCAAAACTAAAAGACAGTTGTGACATTCTGATGGTCTCCATGCACATTGGTGCGGAAGGAACGAAGTACAACCATATTACCCGCCAAAGGGAAAACTTTCTGGGTGAGAACCGAGGGGATCCCTATCATTTTGCCCGCCTGGCCATAGATGCAGGTGCAGATATTGTCTGGGGGCATGGACCACATGTAGTGAGGGCGGTTGATTTGTATAAAGACAGGTTTATTGCATACAGCATGGGGAATTTTGCCACCTATGGTACCATCAATGTGAATGGTATTAATGGATATGCCCCGCTCATTGCTATAGAAACTGATCGGGAAGGAAAGTTTATTACCGGTAGGATTCATTCTTTTATTCAGCAGAAGGGAAGCGGCCCGCAACAAGATAGTTTACATCGGGCTGCGCTGGAGATCAAAAGATTAACAGCTATTGATCTACCGGAATCTGAGTTAGCGATTGATAGTTTAGGT
>JBIIRN010000100.1:0-6931 GCA_044341525.1 Sediminibacterium sp.
TATGTTGAAAAAAAAATTTTTTATTCTGCATTTTTTTTTACTGTGATTATTTCATTAAAACTCAGGGTTTTATTCCCCCCCTTTTCCGGTAGAAAAAGGTCTATCCGACCCAAATAATTTTCCTGTCCCAATAATTGAGTATAAAGTGTATTTTTCCCGAATTTATTCGTATATAAGCGGGGTGTTTGAAATGAATTATTCCCATGGCAACCAATTACCAGATCGATGTTCTGAATTTCCTTTGTGCTCATAATTTCCTTGATAGACCCCTCACTGAAATCATTTATTCCATGCAGAAAACAGATCACTAACTCACATCCTCTCCTCTTTAATTGGGTCGCCGCATTGTTCAAAGAATGAAGGGGATGCATGAATTCTATTTTTGCTTCATCTTCTGTCGCAATGATACTTCTTCCCTCCATTCCGACTCCAATTATACCGATGCGAATACCGCTACGATTCAATACCATAAAGGGTTTAACGTAATCCTGTAAGGGCGATGAATAGATCAAGTAATTGCAAGCCAGCCAGAAAAATTTATTTTCTGCAGCTATTTTTTCCCACCGATCAATTCCTAACGCAAGTTCAAATTCCCCCGGAATAATGGCATCACATTTTATTTCTTTCAAGAATAAAAGTTCCGGGGTATGATTCAAAAAATCTGATTCCAGACCTAGACTTATCAGATCACCCCCATCAATATAAATGACCGTATGCCCTTCCGCCCGTATGCGGTCTACCCATTGAGCCCTTGCTACCAAAAGTCTAATTCTGTTGTCTTCCCCTTGTGGAACAAGATTTAAGTCCGGATTCGATCCAAGTCCGTAACTATATAATATAACCAAGCGCCTGAACGGTCTTTTGGGTGAGGAAAATTCCGTCCAAACAGGCGGGAAAAAAAATACGGTCATTCCCAAAATATTTTTCCTGAGGAACTGTCTCCTGCTAATCGTTTTCATGTATTCTTTTTTCAGTTGATAAACGAAGTGGAAGTCCTGCACTACTAAAAGAAAAACAATAATCCATGACAAGTGAAGGAAGGCGGTTACCTGTTCGGATGAGTGGAATATTTACCAGAAAATTCTGTTGTTTTTTTTCTGCAAAGACTTCTCTAATGGTAATTAATTGAAACAGGGAAGCAGTATCAATTTTTTTTCCATTCATTTTAAAATCTATCAAATGCTTGTCCTTATATCTCAGAGAAACATTGGCAGAAACACCCCTCCATTTTCCGGTAAAAGATACTTCCAGGTATTTCAATAATAAATCTCCCCGGAGTTCCCTCCTTTCCCATCGGATGGGTTTGGAAAAAAGTCGATAAATGTGCTGTCGGGTAATATTACCCCTGGGTAAATAGCGCCCCCCTACCCATTCCTGAACCAGCACGAGATCAACCCTCCCTCCCAGGTGCTGATCTGCAGCAAAAAAGAGGGCATCGGCTATAAAATTGGAAATAACGGGGGTATCTGGGCGCTGCCAGTATGACCGGGAAGAAAATGCGATGGTTTGTCCGAGATATTGCTCCCAGGTAGTATCGTCCACAGACAGCTTCCGCGAGAGGGTCGAACCGGTATCGGTTGATGGGTTCAGGGAATAAATCGTGAACTGAACGGGAGGAACCCGAGCCGGTAGACAGGCACAGCAATGCACCGCCCAGTATCCCCATATAATACAACGATAACCCATATAAAATAGGCCGAAAGATAGGGCCCGGCCATACGGCTTCGACAGGTATTTTTACTGAACCTGTCAGGTAAAAAAAGAGTAAATTTGCTGTTCAAATACTCAATTATGTCGTACGAATTAACAGGAAAACTGGTGGCCAAGATGGATACCGTACAGCGCTCTGAAACTTTTAAAACAAGGGAATTTGTAGTTGAAAAATCGGAAGATATCAATGGCAGAACTATTACCAATTATGTCAAGTTTCAATGTGTGCAGGATAAAACCACAATGCCCGACCGTTTTAATCTGGGAGATGAAGTGAAAATATTTTTTAATATCAAGGGGAGCCGGTGGAGCAGAGATGGAAAAGAAGGTTATATTACCAACCTGGATGCCTGGAAAATGGAAACCATGAAAATGAATGCTCCTTCAGGTCGTTCTGAAGAGGTAACATACAACGATCTTCCGCCTGCCAGTCCCACCGAGCAGTTGGATGACCTCCCATTCTAATCAGCACACCCAGCATACCAGATTGTTTGTAGGATAGCAACCTCACCAACATGATAAAAACCCTTCGGCTTCAAGTGCCTGCTTCTGTTGCATTGCAGGACCAAAGTTTGCTCGATCACCTGGCTATCGAACTGGATATGCCGGCCAATAGCATTGCAGGATTTATCAAGAGAAAACAGTCCATCGATGCGAGAAATCCAAGAAGACTGCTCGTTCATTTGCAGGTAGATGTTTTTATCAACGAGCCTTTACCGCCTCAACCGTATCAACCCATTATTTGGAAAACCCTACCGGTAAACGCTCCCTCAGTCATTATCATTGGAAGTGGTCCGGCCGGACTCTTTGCGGCTTTACAACTAATTGAAAAAGGGATTCGGCCCATCCTTTTGGAAAGAGGAAAAGATGTGCAATCCCGTCGTCGGGATCTAGCTACCCTGAACCGAACGGGGGCTGTGAATCCAGACAGCAACTATTGTTTTGGGGAGGGAGGTGCGGGCACCTACAGCGATGGTAAATTATATACCCGCAGCAGCAAAAGAGGAAATGTACAGCGCATCCTGCAAATTTTTCATCAACTGGGAGCACCGGATGCCATCTTATACCAGGCACATCCTCACATTGGAACCAATTTATTGCCCCGCATTATTTCAGCCATGCGTCAGCAAATTCTGGAAGCCGGCGGTCTCATTCATTTTGGTCAGAGAGTAACCGATTTTGAACTCGATCGAACTCGGG
The DNA here is from genome assembly GCA_044341525.1 of Sediminibacterium sp. Classification (GTDB taxonomy): domain Bacteria; phylum Bacteroidota; class Bacteroidia; order Chitinophagales; family Chitinophagaceae; genus Sediminibacterium. The sequence goes on from JBIIRN010000100.1 coordinate 2,911, forward strand.
TGAAAAAAGTATTTACACAATCGGGGGATGAGTTCACCGCCGATGGGGTTATTTTGGCTACCGGTCATTCAGCCCGTGATATTTTTGAATTATTCAAGCGGCGTCAATGGCAGCTGGAAGCAAAGCCATTTGCGCTGGGCATAAGAATTGAACATCCTCAGACACTGATTGATTCCATCCAGTATCATACCCCCCAGAGAAATCCCCTCCTGCCGCCTGCCTCGTATAGCCTGGTGGAACAGGTTAACCAACGGGGGGTATTTAGTTTTTGTATGTGTCCCGGAGGAATCATTGCTCCGGCCGCAACCGCTCCGGGAGAACTGGTGGTAAATGGCTGGAGTCCCAGCAAGCGAAATAACCCCTATGCCAATAGTGGTTTGGTGGTACAGGTAGAGTTGAGCGATGCATTGAATCATTTCGGTCATATTAATGAGAATGAAAAAGATCCGCTTTTATTGATGCGTTTTCAGGAAGAAATAGAGAAAAAAGCATTTGTGGCGGGGGGAGGAAATCTAACAGCCCCTGCACAACGTATGGTAGATTTTGCAAATGGGAAACCCTCATCTGATCTTCCCGGCTGTAGTTATGTTCCCGGTATTACCGCTGTCCCACTTCCTGAAATCTTACCCAACTTTATTTCTGATGCATTGCGCAAAGCCTGCCGGCAGTTTGGGCATAAAATGAAGGGATATTTTACCAATGAGGCTTTACTGGTGGCTACGGAAAGCAGAACTTCCTCCCCCGTCAGAATACCCAGGGATGCAGAAAAACTCACCCATCCACAATTGGAAAACCTGTATCCCTGCGGGGAGGGTGCCGGATATGCAGGTGGCATCGTCAGTGCTGCCATGGACGGTGAAAGAGTAGCCCTGGCAGCAAGCCTTTCCCTTTCAGGAAAATAAAAAAAGAAGGGCAGGAACCAGTCCAGTAAAATCCCCCCCAGGATCTCAAGGATGTTCCCGCCCAATTCAGCTAAACAATGAACCTAATGCCTTATGATGAAGACAATACAAACTTATACAGGTAGTTAAGAATGAAAAACAGGAAAAACCCTGTAATTAGCTTTAAGGACTAAAGTGGAACAATACCATGCTGCAGGGCATACATAACAATGCCTACCCGGGAATTCACCCCTAGTTTCTTTAAGAGACTATCCCGGTATCCATCAATGGTGCGAGGACTCAACTGCATTAATTCAGCAATTTCCTTATGAGATTTTTCTGTGCACACCCATTGCATGTATTGTCTTTCCTGGGTAGAAAGGTGTATGGGGCTGGTGGTAATAGAACGATGAGGAATATAGGGGACCATCTCATTTTGGGCAAATCCATTGAGGTGTACTTCCCGTAACATCCTTACCAGTTCCTCCGGTTCGGCATCCTTTAAAACATATGCCCTGGCACCACTGCTCATCATCCGTATGATGGTATTTTCACTTCTTACCATGCTAAGTGCCACCACCTTGATTTCCGGATAATGATCCCTTATCCATCGGGTGGTCTCGGGGCCACTCATTACCGGCATGGATACATCCATCAAAACGAGGTCGGGCCAGGTATTCTGACCTAGATAGTCAATTAATTCCCGTCCGTGGGATGCCTCGAAAATAACCTTAAAGCCACCCATTAGCTGCAACAGGGCAGCCATGCTTCGACGCAGCATGGTATGATCATCTACCAATGCCAGTGTTATCATCTGTTGATTTTTTATAAGTCAATATTATGGTGGTTCCGGCTTCGGGAGAACTTTCAATCTTTATAGCTGCTCCTATCAGCGAGGCACGCTGTGTCATACTCCTTAATCCCAATCCGTTTTTCCCGGTTAATACTGCAGTATCAAAGCCATTTCCATTATCTTGAATGCTGAATCGATAATTGTCAGGGGTTTGACTCACCTCAATCACTACTTCCGTTGCTCCTGAATGTCGGATGATATTTTGAATCACTTCCTGGAAAATTCGGTAGATAAATAAGGCATGGTGTGAATTGATCTGGGGCTGAAAGTCAATCTGCCCGAATTTTATCACATATTTACCCGTCTTCCTCAACTGCTCAACCAACCAACTGATTCCTTCCATCAATCCGTTCTCCACTATACGGTCACCCTGATAGCCCATGCTGATCTGACGCAGTTGTTGAATAGCTTCTGCGACCTGGTCCCTGATTTCTCTCAACGAAGTCAGTTGAGAATTCTCCATCGAAAGAATACTGAGATTAAGTTTTACCAGACTCAACTGTTGACCGACACTGTCATGAATATCCTGAGCAATCATCTGAAAGGTATGATCCTGTACCTCTCTCTCCACCTGTTCCAATTCCCGCTTGTACTTTTCTTCCATCAGCTGCTGTTCGTATATCAGTCGCTGCTTTTTTCTGTTGTAACGCAGTAACAACAGCAACATCATGAAAGCAAACAGCAAAACAAATGCTGTAGCAGTCAGGATACCGACGATGATGGAATAGTTTTCCGGCATGTGATTATAGCAATGGATAGACAACTATATAATATGATGGAAAGCAGCCTTGGAACGAGTGTATAAATGGGTTCCCCCCACAGTTTAATTTGTCGAATCTGAATAAATTGATAGAGAGAAAATACAATACTAACCCCCGAGAAGAAAACAACTACACCTACTGCCACCCAAATGACCGGGTCATGTGTCAAATCATTCATCTCATCCTGGAGGAACCGGCTATACATATAGCCCAGGGAATTAAAGGAAAGAAAAAAACCAACCAGAATGATACAGTAATAAAAAGCCGGATAATACCCGGGGAAGAAAAAATATCCTACTAAGATGCAAGTAGTCATCAGTGGAAGGCATACTCGAATGAATTGGCGCAACAAGGGTTGGGGACTGAAGCGAAGAAAAAGGAAATTATAAAACAACCATTCAACCAGCATGATCAGGTAATTAATTCCATAAGTGCTGGTATGAAATACATTGCGCTGTAATATAGCTATGTACTCTGCAAGGGTAATGAAAATCAGAAAAGGAAGTAAAAGTGCCATCCGCTGTGCACGCAGATGCCGGAAAAAGAAAATAGCCAGAAGGGTGCACAATAATTCAATGAAATGATACAGGTAAACTTGCATGACTAGCCTGTTGTCAGTTACCTAAGCAAGTTAGGCAAAAGCAGGCAGCACAGATTAGGTATAAATACCTGTTTAAATCTAGTATAAATACCTAATCGGGACGATTACCGCTTCCGGATTGATATTGGGGGGAACGGGCCATGAGCGCATTGCCGGACAATAACTGGTTATTATTGAAGAGAACCATTTCACGCTCATATTGCTGACGTTCAGAGCCTTCGAACCCTCCTGTCAACCCGGTCAGGTCAGGTTTACCCGCATTGACCCAACAGGTATACCAGCAGTCTGCCAGCAAATCGGTCGCTACCAGCAACTGCTGATTGACCGTATTACCCAAACGGGCAGCGTAGGCTTTTGCGAATGCGGAAGTGTATGACCTGGACTCTTTCCCATTGCGCATCTGGACCCTGTATTTCTGTTCAGGCGTAAATTGTGCTGACACCTCCCGCTCTTTTTGCAATAAATCGGGCACGAGCTGATGGGCCGCACGAATGGACTTCCAGATTTCTTTTCCCGGTTGTCTGAGGTAAACAGCTCTATGGGTAGAGGATAATTGATAATTGGATAATTCAATTTCAGGAATCATAGATTCCCATAAACTATGCAACCCTTTCTGGTTCGTTAACTGTCCATCATAATTCTCCGTCGTATGCAAAGGCACCACGGCATCCGATATATAATGCCCTAAATCAGCTGCATAAAATAATATGCTGTCCTTCTGCCCGGACTGAAAAGCAAGGGTCAATCGCTGCATTACCCATTCAATGTGCCATGGTACAAAACCTGCTTTTTGTAAACTATCCATTCCATATCTGCGCACAGCATCTTCCCATCGGGTCGGAATCGAAGTTCCATACATTTCCAGATCGATAAAATGCCGGGGGGCTTCCGCCGGATCTGAACTCCGCCGCAAATCCGGACGAGG
>JBIIRN010000101.1:0-6889 GCA_044341525.1 Sediminibacterium sp.
TTCGGTGTAGTGAATGCAGTAGGCAGCAGCATTGCCCGCCTGAGTGATGCAGGTGCCTATACCCATGCCGGACCGGAAATAGGTGTGGCCAGTACCAAGGCTTTTACCGGTCAGCTGGCGGTGTTGATGATGATGGCCCTGAAATTAGGGAGGGCCAAAGGCAGTTTGTCGGAAGAAAATTATCGTGCCCTGTTACTGGAATTAGAACAAGTACCGGATAAAATCCGTCAGATCCTTGACACCCAGGATACGATTAAACTACTGGCTCAAAAATACAAAGACGCGAGGGACTTTCTCTTCCTCGGTCGGGGATATAATTTTCCGATTGCATTGGAAGGTGCACTCAAATTAAAAGAGATCTCTTATATCCATGCAGAAGGATATCCGGCTGCAGAAATGAAGCATGGACCGATAGCACTGGTTGATGAGCAACTACCCGTTGTATTTGTCGCTACCCGAGACGCCTGTTATGAAAAAATTGTTTCCAATATTCAGGAGATCAAGGCCAGGAGAGGAAAAGTGATTGCCATCGTTAGCAAGGGTGACACTGTTATTCCGGATCTGGCAGATGATGTGATGGAGGTACCGGAAGTGCATGAAGCGATTGCCCCCTTGTTGAATGTCATACCCCTGCAATTACTGAGTTATTATACCGGGGTGGCGAAGGGACTGGATGTAGATAAACCAAGAAACCTTGCCAAAAGTGTAACAGTAGAATAAAGATTTATTCTATTTACCATCTTTATTAGAAATATATCTAAGCCATGTCGAAGAATATTATTTACCAGACTCCCCATGAAGCACTGGGGTATCAGTTTGTTCCGAAGGACTTCCTGCCGGAAGGAAAGAATGAATATTATCTCCGCGATTTGCAGAACAGAAGTGGAATTGATTATCGCGGATTAACCGCCTATGAAATAGAAAGACTGGTGAACAATGGCAATACCAGCGATAACTGGAACCATATCCTGGTATCGGATGCTTTCAACCCCGATCTCGTAAAGAACTGTGCTTTCTTTGGTCTGGTGCGAATAGGGAAATTAGAGCCGGTTTGTCTGGGTTTCAGTGATTTGAAAATGCCGGTCGGACTTTATCACTCTACCATCATCAGTTGCGATTTTGGCGACAATGTGGTGATCAGCCATGTAAATTACATGTCGCACTATATTGTTGGTTCAGAAAGCATGCTGATCAATATCCATGAACTGGTTACTACCAACCACGCCAAATTTGGTAATGGAATTATTAAAGAAGGAGAAGATGAATCGGTTCGTATCTGGATGGAAATTTGCAATGAAAATACCGGCAGAAAAGTAATGCCCTTCAATGGCATGCTACCCGGTGATGCATATTTATGGAGCCGACACAGGGATGATGAACAGTTACAAAAAACTTTTCAGCGTTTTACGGAAGAAAGATTCAATGACAAGCGGGGTTACTATGGGAAGATCGGTGACCGCACCATCATCAAAAACTGCAGTATCATCAAAGATGTGTGGATTGGCTCTGATGCGTACATCAAGGGTGCCAATAAACTCAAAAACCTCACCATCAATTCCGGTCCTGAGGGACTCACCCAAATTGGGGAGGGATGTGAACTGGTAAATGGCATCATTGGTTTTGGATGTCGGCTTTTCTATGGCGTGAAGGCAGTCCGCTTTATCATGGCGTCTCATTCTCAACTAAAATATGGGGCTCGACTTATTAACTCCTACCTGGGTAATAATGCCACCATCTCTTGTTGCGAGGTATTGAATTCTTTGATTTTCCCTGCCCATGAGCAGCACCACAATAATTCATTTCTCTGTGCAGCATTGGTGATGGGACAAAGCAATATGGCTGCCGGAGCCACCATTGGGTCGAATCATAACTCACGCGGCGCAGATGGGGAAATCGTTATGGGCAGAGGATTCTGGCCCGGTCTCTGCGTAAGTCTGAAACACAATTCCCGCTTTGCCAGTTTCTGCATTCTCACCAAGGGCGACTATCCGGCAGAGTTAGATATTCCACTCCCCTTCTCACTGGTGCACCACGATGTAACCAATGACCGCATCACCGTGATGCCGGGCTACTGGTTCATGTATAATTTTTATGCCCTCGCCCGCAACGCAGCTAAATATGGAGACAGAGACAAGCGAACTGAAAGAGTTCAATTCCTCGAATATGATTACCTCGCACCCGATACAGCTGAAGAGATGCTCAAGGCCCTGGGCATCATCGAGCAGGCAGTAGGTGAGGCCCTGCTGATAAAGGGAGAAAAATTGCCTGCAGGAAAATCGGTAGCAGCCCATGGAAGACAAGCATTGAAGAAAGGGGATAAAATCTTGTCAACCCTTCCTATTTATGTAAATGGCTTTGAAAACAGCAAAAGAAAAACCCTACTGTTGAAAGTGGTCCCTGCTTACAAAGCTTATCGGGAGATGTTGCTGTTTTATGGACTTCGGGCATTGATTCAATTGATGGAAGAAAACGAATGCAACTCAATAAAAGAATTACAGCAAACTATTCCTTCCCTTTCCCTGAAAGGGAAATGGGAAAACATCGGAGGACAACTCATGTCGGAAAAAACCGCACATGAATTACTTCATAAAATACATAACCGAAAAATCAAATCCTGGAACGAGGTCCATGAATTTTATCGGTCTGCCGGAGAACGCTACCCGCAGGAAAAACAACTGCATGCACTGGCTGTCCTTCAAATGCTGACAGGCCAACGCCTTAAACAAATTTCCGCAGATACATTGCAGGAATGGCTTTCGACAGCCCTTCGGATACAACGCTCTATTAACGGAAACATTCGTTCATCCCGCATGAAGGACTATGAGAATCCTTTCCGCCAAATGTTATACAGCAATGAAGCAGAGATGCTGACAGTTTTGGGTGACCCGAATGACAACACTTTCCTTCAACAACAGGAGAAGTTATCAAAACAGTTTGCTGCAGGTATCCGACGCATTAGCCGGAGAATGAAATTGGACTAACCAAATAGTGATTAAAACTTCCAACCTAAGCCCATCTGTATTTGCTGGCTCTTCCACTGATCCCGGTTATCTAAGTTATTGATATTAGAAAGTCCGACATTGTAGCGTGCATACACCCGTAACATGAGGATATTCAACTGAACTCCTCCAACCATAGAAAAATCGCCACTCTTGAAGGCATTCTGTCCGTTTTGAAGCAGGTTGTTTTCCTGATTAAGCAAAATACCAAATTGCGGTCCGGCATTCAGAGTAAGAAATCCTCCCAATAAATTATAACGAACCAGAATAGGTATAGACAAATAATTTAGTTTCAAAGAAGCATCACTGGAGAAAAGACTACTCAACGGAAAGCCGGTAGCTGTGTTATATAAATTGCTGAAATTAGAGGGAACACCACCCATCTGGTTCCAAACCAGTTCGGGCTGAATACCGAATTTCTTGCTGAAATCAATCTCAGCAAAGGCACCGGCATGGTAGGCAAATTTGAATCCATCGTTGAAGGATTGACCTTCTACCTTATTCAAATTACCACCCACTTTCACGCCCAGCCGAAATCCCTGTGCCATGGATGATGTTGAGAATGCAACAGCGGCTAAGCAAAAAATGATGAATTTTTTCATACGTAAATTTTCATAAAATTAAACAATAACTATACCACAAAACGTATAATAAATACTTAATAAATATTTAAATTTTATTTTCAACAAATTGGATATCCATTTCAGACCAATTCCAAGAGGGTGATTTCCGGGAGAATGCCTACTCTCCCCGGATATCCGATGAACCCAAAGCCACGATTCACATACAGTTTCTGATTTCCCTCTTCATATAAGCCGGCCCATTGGCGATACATCCATTGAACCGGACTCCATTTGAAAAAAGGATTTTCCAGGCCAAATTGCATACCATGGGTATGACCTGATAACATCAGATCAATATCAGGATATTCAGTTCTTACCTGAGCATCCCAGTGACTGGGGTCATGACTCATTAAAATTTTAAACGGCACCTGTTCGGTTCCGGGATAAGCCTGTGTCATTTTTCCATATTTTGGAAATCTGCCTTTTGCCCCCCAATTCTCGATGCCCATTAATGCAATTTTCTCCCCTCCTTTTTCCAACAAAACATGTTCATTCATCAGGAGACGCCATCCCATTCCGGCATGGATTTGCTGCAATCGAAACAGATTAGCTTGTTTATCTTCCGCTGTAGGCCATGCGACATAGTCACCGTAATCATGGTTGCCTAAAATGCTGTAAACCCCCAGGGGAGCTTTGATGCGGGAAAAAATTTCTTCCCACCCCTCCATTTCACTGGCTTTGTTATTGACCAGGTCACCGGTGAAAAGTACAAGATCCGGTTTCTGTTGTAATAGGATGTCTATCCCCGCCTGAACTGCTCTTTTATCTTCCAGACTACCTACATGAATATCGCTGATGTGGGCAATCTTTATTCCCTTAAACGCAGCCGGCAAATGACCATAGGTAAGAGAGACCCGCTTTAACTGATAATTGTATTTGTTCCTGAACCCTAGGAACAAACTGCCAAACAAGGTTCCCCCCAATCCGAGACCTACCCAACTCATGAAAACGGAGCGGGGAATCCGAAGACTGCCTGACTGGAGTTCCTGAGCACCACTGGAAAAAAATCGCATCACCAGCCAGCTGATTCCTCTCCGCAGGTCATCCACAATGAAAACAGACGAGGCAACCAGCTTGGAAAGGAATAATCCGACCAGAATGGCAAAAATATAATTCCGGAAGAAGGGTGAAGTCTGTAAAAAACCGGCATAAGGAAATATGAGTACCATTAATACGGCCAATCCTGCCAATATCCAGTGCAGGGTAAAAACCCAGAGCCGGGCGCGTTCGGACTGGTTTTGCATAACAGTTTTGAGGGACTGGAAAACGTACCAGTCCAGCAACAACATGATCAGGGCCAATATCCACCAAAAAGTTGGGTTCCGCATCTTTTCAATTCGTTATATCTACAACCATGTTGAATGTCAATGGTTCGGATGGCCCCAAAATTAACAAGTTCAGCACCGAAATGTCACTATTTTGGGTTAAACGGAAAAGTGGCGGGATGAAATGAGTGGTATAGGGTAAGTGTGGATTTTTCTTCGCTTTCCGATGGCCCTTATATTGTAAATTTGGCAGTTTTATGGATAAAATGCCAATATTATTGGCGTACATTACGATACCTTTGGTGCCGTTTGGAATAAGAGGGAGCAAGTACAAAAGGTGTTGGGTGGAATCCACTGAATTTGCTGCAGCCGCACCCGGTTTCGGCAATAAAATGTAAAGATTGAATTAAAAGGATATTGTGAATATATGGCAAGAATCATTGGAATCGCAAATCAAAAGGGAGGTGTTGGAAAGACAACCACCGCCATCAATCTGGCCGCCAGTCTCGCGGTATTGGAATACAAAACCCTGCTCGTGGATGCAGACCCGCAAGCCAATAGTACGACAGGAGTGGGTTTCGACCTACAAAATATTACCAGCAGTCTCTATGATTGCATGGTCAATAACCTGCCTGCCAGTGATGTGATTCTTACGACGGAGGTACCGAATCTGCACCTGATTCCTTCTCATATTGACCTGGTGGGAGCCGAAATTGAAATGATCAACTACCCCAACCGGGAAAATGTAATCAAGGGAATTCTCGAACCAATTGCCGATCGTTACGATTTTATCGTCATTGATTGCTCTCCTTCACTTGGATTACTCACTGTTAACTCATTGGTGGCCGCCAACAGCGTGATTGTTCCCGTTCAGTGTGAATTTTTCGCACTGGAAGGTTTGGGTAAACTGCTCAATACCATTAAGATCATACAGAACCGCCTGAATCCTGAATTACAAATTGAAGGTATTCTCATGACCATGTATGATGGCAGACTCCGACTGGGTAATCAGGTCATCAGCGAAATACGACGTCATTTTGATGACATGGTTTTTCAAACCATCATCCATCGCAATGCACGCCTGAGTGAAGCACCCAGTGTGGGCAAACCCGTAATATTATTTGATGCAGACAGCAAGGGTACGCAGAATTACCTGAATCTGACCAAAGAAATTTTACAGAAAAACGGCTTTACCAGAATCAGCAACGAAGAGCGGGTAATCAGCTGATATAGGAACGCCCTTTCATAAATTCATTTGAACATGACAACACCTAAAAATAACAAGGAACTCATTGGTAAAGGACTTCGTTCATTGCTCGATAACATCCAAACAGAGATGAAGACGGGTGATGGCAACCTGAAAGCAGAAGTAGTCAACCAAGCCACCCAATCTATCCGGATCCCCGTCAATGATATCGTCATCAATCCTAAACAACCGCGCAAAGATTTCAATGAAGCGGCACTCAACGAGCTGGCGGAGTCACTGAAGCGGCATGATGTGATACAACCCCTGACTGTTTCCAAACTGAGTAATGGCAAGTACCAACTCGTTGCTGGAGAAAGAAGATGGCGCGCATCACAACTGGCGGGATTGAAAGATGTGCCGGTTTATGTGAGACAGTCTAACGACAAGGAACTACTCGAACTCGCTTTGCTGGAAAATTTACAGCGGGAAAACCTGAACCCCATGGAGATTGCCTTCAGCTACCAGCGCATGATGGATGAGTTGAACTATACCCAGGAGGAAGTAGCCAAGAGCATGGGCAAGGAAAGAAGTACGGTTTCTAACTACATCCGTTTATTAAAACTTCCCCCAGATATTCAACTGGCTGTTAGACAAGGGAAGATTAGTTTTGGTCATGCAAGGGCCTTGATTAATATTGATACTGTGGATCGACAATTGATGGCCTTTCATCAAATTATGGACAAAGGCCTGAGTGTACGACAAACAGAAGATTGGGTCAAGAGTCAATACAAAGTAAAATCTAGTTCCGCTGCCAAA
>JBIIRN010000103.1:0-6844 GCA_044341525.1 Sediminibacterium sp.
CAATGACCCTAACCGACCGACCGAAGCCCCCATCAATGGATTGCTGGCGGCAACAACTCAGAATACAGGTCTTAATGTTTTTCGGGTGGCGAATGCAGGGCCGAATTATTATGTTCAGTATTTCGCATCACCCAACGCTTCCAGTCCGACCGATATCTATGATCGCGTTGATTACAGCGGACTTTGGAGAAGTCTTTACGACAACATGACTGACCTTTACGACTTACAGGAGTTGGCGACCCGTTCAAATAGCTCTGCTCACCTGGGTATGGCTAAGGTGATGATGGCTATTAACCTGAGCATGACCATCAATCTCTGGGGAAATGTACCTTATTCGGAGGCCTTCAAGGGAGACAACCTTCGACCCAAATTCGATGATGCACAACAGTTACATACAACCTGTATCAACTTGCTGGATGAGGGTATTGCTGAATTGAGGAAAACTCCAACGGTAGCTGTGACACCTGCGGCAGACTTCATGCATGGAAATACAGCTGCCAGCGCAACCGTTTGGAATAGCACCAATCGCATCTGGTGGATACGGACAGCATTTGCTATTAAGGCCCGTTTGCTGAATCAATTATCAAAAACCACCGGGTACAACTCGGCAGCTGTTCTTTCTGCGATTGATAGTGCGTATACTAACAATACAATGGAGTCTCGGGTTACTATTTTTACCCTACGCAATCCATGGGCAACTGTTGCCAGAAATCAGGCATCACTGGTGCTGGATGGTTGGTTGAGTACTCAATTCATTACGAATGCTATGATGGCTAATACACCTAATCAAGACCCACGGTTACCGCGGATTACCAATCTCACACGATTTGGTGATTATCGTGGCACGCGAAATGGTGCCGGTCGCGTAGGAACGGGAACTACCAATGATGAGTGCTATCTTGTATTGGCCGGGTATTATAGCGGAGATGCCTCCCCTCTATTTGTAGCAACGTATGAGGAAGTAGAATTCATCGAAGCCGAAGCGGCCTTGCGTGCGGGAGACAGAACCCGTGCCTACAGTGCTTATTTAGCAGGTATCCGTTCCAATATGGATAAGCTGGGTGTTGCAGCGGCTGCAAGAGATGCCTATATTGCACGACCTACCATTGGTGTTGGAAGTGCTGCCCTGCAGCTATCTGATATTTTCAGGGAAAAATATATTGCACTCTTTTTGTCCCCGGTTACATTCGACGACGCCCGTAGATTTAATTATGCTTACACAGGGTTTCAGCTGCCTTTGAATTCAATCTTAACTTCTCCCATTCGCAGACTGGATTATCCATCTAGTGAACAGCAGCGAAACGGTGGCAATACGCCTGCTGTTGGCGCATTGACCGAGCGACTTTGGTGGGACAGGTAATTTATTTGATAAGTGTAATTCAAATAGTAAGAAGACGGGCTAAAGAGTCCGTCTTTTTTTTGGGTAGTAAAACCGGGAAGCTGAAGCCGGTATTCACATAAAAATTGCGGGATAAAAAAAATTCCATGAACTTTACAATTTCCTATTGAGTTGCACGAAGAGTAAAGACTCATAAAACTAATAACGTATGGAAGACATGATTCCCAATGAAGGCCTCCCCAAGGTAGCGGCAGCACAGCCCTGTTGTGTTCAACTTGAAGCCGGCAAGAACTATGCCTGGTGTACCTGTGGTCTGAGCGAAAAACAACCCTTTTGTGATGGCCGCCATAAGAAAGTAGAAGGAATGCCTTATCGGAGCCAGGTTTTCACGGTCGAGCAACCCACAGAGGCGTGGCTCTGTCAGTGCAAGAAGACAAAAAATCCTCCTTATTGCGACGGCAGTCACAATCGCCCCTGATTTTTTATTTTCCAGTAGACTTTTTGTAACGGGTATTTTCACTCTCGTACAAAATATTTGTTCTTCAGCAATTATGTTTGTTGTGCCAACTCGTGTTGCAACTCCTTATAATTATTTTTACCCTGCCTAAATAAGGATTAGTTATTTTATTGCCTCTCCAATTCAGTTGAGCCACAAGAATGTATTATATTTGAAGTAGGAATAGTTGGTCTTTGTTCCCCCCTCAAAAAATCGATATGCGAAAATTACTCTTGTTGGGAGCAGCAGTAGTATCTTGTATTCTTTCGGAGGCGCAAGACGACAACAAGCTTGTCATTGGAAAGATAGACAGCATTTCCTCTGCGTATCTTCAAGAGCAACGTAAAGTTTGGGTGTATTTACCCAACGGATTCAATGATAAGTCTACCCAGCGTTATCCGGTGGTCTACTTAATGGATGGAACAGCACATTTTTATTCGGTAGTGGGAATGATTCAGCAATTCAGCCAAGTCAATGGAAATACAATTTGTCCTGAGATGATAGTAGTGGGAATTGACAATACTGATAGAACCAGAGACCTGACTCCCACTCACATTAAGGAGGACATACTTTATTTAGACAGCAGTCTTGCCAAAACCTCAGGTGGCGGAGAAAATTTTATTTCTTACCTGCGGAAGGAGTTGATTCCCTATATCGACAGTCATTATCCGACTCAACCATTTCGAATGGTGATTGGTCATTCCTTTGGTGGCCTTATGGCCATGCATATGTTAATTCACCATACAGATTTATTCAATGTATATGTAAGCATAGATCCCAGTATGTGGTGGGACAATATGAAATACCTCAAGCAATCCGAGCAGTTACTTCAGGGAAAAAAGTTTACAAATAAGACACTATTCCTGGGATATGCCAATACAATGGACGAGGGAATGGATACAGCACGGGTGCAGAAAGACATCTCTCCTATGAGTCGACATATTCGGTCGATTATTTCTGTTGATCATTTGCTCAAAAGCAAAAAAAATAATGGATTACAATATGCCAGTAAGTTTTATAAGGATGACAGCCATACGACTGTGCCTCTTATTTCCACGTATGATGCCCTTCGGTTTGTTTTCAGGAATTATCAGTTCAAATTGCTGACGCAGGATTATATAGATTCTTTGGTTGATCTTCCGGGAAAATTCGAGCGACATTATAAAGAAGTATCACGATTTTTTGGTTATCCGGTTTTTCCGGCTGAAAAACTTATCCAGGGCTGGGGCAACGAATTCCTTCAGGTAAGACAATATAAAAAAGCAGTTGGATTTTTTGAGCTAAATACCCGCTATTATCCGAGAAGCGCATCTGCACATGCAACATTAGCGGATTATTATGTTCAGCGCGGCGAAAAGCAGAAAGCCATTCAAAGTTTTCAGCAAGCATTACAGATCAATGAAGATGCAGTTACCAGAAAGAAGTTAGAAGATTTGATGCGATAAGGACTGCCCCCCGTATTTTTTCGCCAAAAAATAACCTTGTCAGTTGCATAGGGTTGATTTTATATATAATAATTTTGAATTTCATTGTAACTATTTAATTCTATGCATCGACTCTTATCAGTTTGCTCCTTTTTTATAGCACATCTTATTTTTCTTTCTTCTGTAATTGGTCAGGAGGACATGGGTAAGCGCTTGTCCAATGCCCTCAGTACCCGCAATTTTGAAAGAGGGTACCTGCACAGTAATCAATACCAGTATGTCCCCGGTGAGCATATTTTCTACAAGGTTTATTTGCTTGTGAATGATTTACCGAGTATCTATTCCAGAAACCTTTATATTGAATGGTATGATCAGGATGGGCGATACTTGCAACGCCAGGTTTTGCCGACTGTTATGGGTATGGCCGCCGGAGATTTTCTTATTCCGGCAACCTATATTGGTCAGAGGATATATGCTAAGCTGTTCACAGTTGCCATGCGGCAAGCCAATGATGTCCCCGTCATCGTTTCCTCCTTTATTGTTAACCAGTCCGGACAGCAATTACTAGCACCGGCTGTGGGCCCAGATGGACTGAAGATCAGGGTTCAACCCGAGGGTGGAACATGGGTAGCCGGAATTCCTTCTATTTTGACCATAAGAACTGAAAATGGAAATCAGGTGCCATTGGGTATGAATTGCCGCATCCTTAATTCGAAGGGAGAGTTGGTCAGCATGGTTTCCACTGCACCGCATGGCTTTGCACAAGTGGAGGTGACGCCGGATGATCCGGGAACTTACTTTATTCAAGTGGAGTTGCCCGATGGTACCTGGAAGCAGCAGCCCCTACCAGAAGTTCAGTCCGGAGGGGTTTCTTTGCGAGCCGATCCAACTAATTTTTCTTTTGTTCTACAGCGATTACCGGATGCCCCTCCGTCGCAACAGGAAATTAATCTGCGCTTATTCAAAGGCAATGAATTGTGGGCTACCACCACTCTTTCACTCGAACAGAAGCTTCGGGTGAAAGGTCGTTTTAATACCGATAGTTTACCTGCCGGCTTTTATCGATTGATCTGGCAAGACAAACAGCAGCAGGTGCTTGGACAAAGGGTATTGTATTTGCACCCACCCAAGGAGGAGCGCTTGGTTTTAAATACAGATACTCTCTCTTTTGATAAGAAGGGGCTCAACGTTTTTACAATCAAATCAACGGATACAACGTTTACCAGTTTATCGGTTGCAATTACAGATGCGGCATATGAGGAAGCGAATCCGGAGAAAAACATTTATCAACTAATGGGCTGGGATGTTTTTAAGGAGTATCCTGCTCAAATGAATCTGGCGGCCAAGTGGCTGGAAGATCAGCAATATCGGCTGTTTGATCAATGGCTACAATCACAGGATTTATGGCTGCCAACATTGAAAGGGGAATTGCAAGAAGGCATTTCCTCTACACCTCCTACTATCGAAACAGGATACATTACTATCAATGGTAAAGTAGATAATCTTGGCGAAAGGAAGACCAAGAAATCGGGAAATATGAATTTAATCATTGCTACCAAAGATGATGACAAAGAATTGACGCAGGCCGAGTTGGCCGGCGATGGATCTTTTTCAGTGCAGGATTTATTCTATTATGATAGCATAACCGTTTATCTTCAGCCCAACGGGATTAGCTTATCAGATCAAAATAAGATTTCGCTCAGAACAAATCTTTTACCGACACAGCGTGATCAGTTTTTGAAAGTTCCTACCCTCGTTCCTCTTCCATCCGAAGATTCTATGGTACTGCTGCAAAGAAAGTATGCTTCGGATAAAAAAATACTGGACTCTATGCTCGCTTCAACCACGCTGAAGGAAGTTGTCGTAACGACACGGGTGAAAAGTAAAATTGAACAAATGGATGAAAAATTTACGACCGGCTTATTTACTTCTGATGGCATCAGGTTCGATATTACCAGCGACAATTTTGCCAACATGCAGCCGAATGTTTTCTCTTATTTACAGGGAAGAGTTGCCGGACTTCAGATTTCCCTTCAAACATTTGGACGCCCCAGTCTTACCTGGCGGGGTGATCAGGTGGCCGTTTTTTTGAATGAGGTACAGCTTACAGATCCTTCTGCTTTGAATAATATTCCTATGTCAGATGTTGCCTACATCAAAGTTTTTCGCCCCCCCTTTTTTGGCGCTTACCTAGGGGGCTCCGGTGGAGCAATAGCTGTTTATACCCGTCGCGGAGATGAAGGTGGAATATATGATGTGACCGGATTACAAAAGATTAAGCTGGAGGGCTACGCACGACCCACCAGTTGGGAAACTATTGTTCTGAACCCTGACGAAAAAAAGAAACCGATAAAGGATATTCGTAAAACGATTTATTGGAATTCTTCAGTTCCCTTGGATAAAGAAGTCAATCAGTTTATCATTCGATTCAATAACAATGATGTGACCACCCGTTACCGGCTGATAGCAGAGGGATTTAATAAAGAAGGCCGATTGGTTCGGTACGAAAAAATCATTGGTCAGTAAAATTTAATGCCTGATTGCGAGAGTGACTTTGTTGGATGAATAATCGACCTACAATTTCCTGATTCGATTTCTTATCTTTAGAGCAATTCAAAGATTGCATCCATGAAAAAAATATTTTTATGGCTGATTGCCTGTTCCTTTTTTCAAAATGTTTGGGCGCAAAAAAATGATGCATTGCAAGGGTCTTGGGGAAAAGAACAAAGTGGAGTGAAGACACTGGTGCTAATTACCGACCAATTGATTAGTGTGGCGGTATATAACGAAAAGGAAAAGCAATTTTTGTATACCTGGGGTGGAAAGTATGAGTTACAAGGTGAGCAGTTGCAGATACAATATGAATGGCATTCAAAAGACAGTAATCTGGTAAGTAATACAAGCTTCTTCCCTGTTCGTTTTCAAAAGCGCGATTCTCAAATTAGCATCGGTAATGAATTAAGCGGTTTGCGCACATTGGGAAAAAATAATACCGGGGAGCTCCAAGGCACCTGGATCATCTCAGGTAATTATGCAGATGGCGCAGTGAGAAAACGTTCCAATCCATTTTACCCAAGACGGACCATGAAAATTATTGTAGGAGATTATTTTCAGTGGGTGAGTTATAATGTTGTCACCAAAAAGTTTTTTGATGCAGGTGGAGGAAAACAATCCCATGGGAATGGCCAATACAGTGAACAGATTGCTTATTTTACGAAGACTGCCGCCAGCGTTGGCAAGCAATTGTCTTATTCGTATCAATTAGATGGCGATGATTGGCGGCATACCGGACAGAAATCTACTGGCGGATTGCTAGATGAATGTTGGACACGCAGGAGTAGGATAGAAGAAATATTTCCTCCTGTAATCATAGGCTCTCCGAAATAATTCATGGGTAAATAGGATGAATTGGCACTTTACCTCATATATATTATCGCCTTCATTTTAGTAATTCATATAGAAGGAATAAATAATTTCAACACTGTAAATCAGTCAATTGAGTAGTAAAATACTTGCTTGTACACTTATTTTGTTCCTTTTTACTAAATTACATGCAACCAAAACTCGCTTCTATGAGATTTTCTT
>JBIIRN010000104.1:0-6801 GCA_044341525.1 Sediminibacterium sp.
ACAAGCATCGGCCCTGTCTTTGTCAACATCGCAGACTGCAATGATTCGTGCCTGACCGAAGCGGGCAAGTTGAGGTATATCATGGGCTAAGGCATTCCTTCCACACCCAATAATGCCTACCTGAATTCGGTTGCTGGGGGCAGTTTTACCGAAAACGGTGGAGGGTACAATCGAAGGAAATTCACTCATAGTGTAATATCAGCTGTCAGTAATGAGCGGAGCCATCGTTTTTGTTTATCGAAAAATTCGCTGTATTATCCGAAAGGCTGATCGATGGAGATACTTTGAGGTGTAAAAAAGCGGGGTCCTTCTTCAGTTATATACAGGCAATCTTCGAGTCGTATTCCAAACTCTCCCGGAATACAAATCGTAGGTTCATCGCTGAAGCACATACCCACACCAATGGGTGTCATATTTCCTTTTACGAAATTGGTCCATTCATGTCCTTCCATACCTATTCCATGGCCTGTTCGGTGTGGTAAGCCCGGCAGCCGATAATTTTTTTCGTATCCGCCATTCTCGATTACTGCCCGCGCGGCGGCATCTACTACCTCGCAGGGTGCACCTAATCTAATAGCAGCAAATGCGGCATCCTGTGCTTTTTTCTCCAGGTTCCAAACAGCAATTTGTTTGTCTGAGGGTTTTCCTACCACGATGGTTCTTGTTATATCTGATGCATACCCCTGACAGGAAGTACCGCCATCCACCATCACCACATCGCCTTCCATGATTTTTTGAGGTTTAATACTACCATGCGGCATGGCTGAATATTTTCCGACCTGTACGGAAGCACCTCCGGTAAATCCCAGTTTTTCAAAAGCAGCTGAAATATTTCTACCTAATTGTGACTGGGTCATTCCGGGTTGTATTGTAGCAAATGCAGCCTTATATGCTTCGATGGTAACATCATTGGCTTTTTGCATCAGCGCCAGTTCAGCGGCAGATTTATACATTCGGCATCCGGCAGTAACCGGGGTAGCATCCACAATTTCCCAGCCCCCACCTAATTTGCGAACCCCATCGGCAATAAAGAAGCGTACCCGTTCTTCCATGCCAATACGGCGATATTTTACTCCTCTGTCTTTAACTATTCCGGCAATCAATGCGTAAGGACTTTCATGCTCTTCCCAGCAACGCACTTCGTCTCCGAAAGCCGGATTAATCAGTTCGCGGGCACGGTCTTCCTCGAATTTGGGACAAACATAGGCAAGAGTACCTTTGGCAGGTATTACCAGTCCGAAAGTTCGTTCACTTTGACCCCAACGTAACCCGGTATAATAATTACAGGTGGTAGTGCCTTCCATGAAGATGGCATCTATTTTTTGCTCTTGCATCAGTTGTTGTGCTTTGGCAATGCGTTGCTTTCTCTCTGCTTCTGAAATCGGAACAATTCCATCGAGGGCAGGTTTCAATTGGGCAATGGTAGGATGCAACGGAAATTCTTCCTGATTGGCAGGGGCGCTAAAAAGGGCGGGACTGATTCCGAGTGAACCGGCGAGCCAACTTCCCTTCCGTAAAAAAGAGCGTCTGTTTTCTTTCATAGCTAATGGGGTAAGAAATTAAAGGTATACATTTATTCTGCAGTCGGCAAGGGTTTTGTACTTCGAAATTGGGAAGAAATAGTTCACTTGTGTGAGGAACCGGTTCGAATTTTTATGCCCCACAGGTTTTGCTTAAATTGTATCGGATAAAGTGGGGTTAGATGTAAATTATATCAACCTAATCGTAGTCGGTCTATATGAAAAGTAAAATATGATTCCTGTAAAAACAGATCCCCGGCTGATTTCCTTTAATTCCCTCAGGAAATCGATTGGGTGGCTAAGTGTTACCTTATCACCAGCAATGATTGCCGGAAATTATTTTCTGGCAGATTGCAGCTATATACAGCAATCTATCAGTGATTATTACTTTACGGTAACCGGCGACCTATTGGTTGGAATTATGTGTTGTATGGCTCTTTTTCTTATTTCTTATAAAGGATACCCCGGCGAGCAACTCGACGAATGGCTAACTACGGTTGCAGGGTTACTGGCACTCGGTGCTGCTTTCATCCCAACCAATGAACCATTGATTCAGAGCTGTGCCATCATTCATCTGCCCTGGAATACAAACAGAAGTCTTACTCATAATCTTTTGTCCTCATTACTATTTATTTCACTGGCGCTCATTTCCATGTTACTCTTTACCAAGGGTAAGGGGGAGCCCACGCGCGAAAAACGACAGCGCAATAAGGTTTATATCATCTGCGGCTCTGTGATGCTAATGGTAATCATTGTTGTTCCCATCTATAATCAATTGGTGAGGGCTAATCAGGATTGGGAAAAATACAAACTGGTCTTTTGGCTGGAAACTCTTGCCATGACAGCATTTGGAATATCCTGGCTGGTGAAAGGGGGCCTGTTTCTTAGGGATCAACCAGTTTCGACCGGAACGAATGTATAGGTTGAACTATTTTTGTTTAATCAGCACAGCGCTGATAACTGATCTCTCCACTCCATTATCTCCCGGTCTTACTAATAATTGATTTCCAACCAACATACTGGTAGAGCCGCCGCCATCAAGATTCAACGCGTCTGTACAACTCAGGTCTCTCATCATATTGGAGAGTTCCAAAAGGGATAGTCCGGCATAACCTGCAGAAGGATTATCTCCTTCTACGGCTACGATGATAACAATTCCATTGCTATTGTGCCCGATGGCGCTGCGGGGGCGGGAGCTGGTATTATTGACATTAATTAATTCGGCAGCATCGGTAATTTGTCTGCTGCCATTTTTTAATAACATGGGCGATCCGCCGATTCCGGCAGTTGTTAGCCAACGGCTTCCCCCGGCAGGAAATTGTGCCGTAGGTTCTTGTAACGGAGCCGAACCCTCTGCATTGGGTGCCGGTGCAGGATAACTATAAATATCATTGTTGTTCACCACATGATAAATCCACGCAGTAGCAGGTTGCCCGGTAGTGGTAATACCGAAAGCAGCCCGGGTTGGGTAATAAGAGGTATTGACTCCATTAAAAGACCGGCTCACAGATTTAATATTAGGAGAGAGAACTGCGTTATTGTACTGTACCAGACTGAAAGATTGATTACCGCCAAAATAACCCCCATTGATACAGGCATAAACAACCCCTAACTCTTCTTTGTAAAAATCACTGGGTTTTTTCGGAGTGGCTGAAAGTACGGGCTTGAATTCAATGTTTGTTCTTTTGCTATCAAAAGCCAGGCAAAAGGCCTTGGTTTTTTTTCCTTCAAAAAGTGTATCAAAAAAATAGAGTTCGATCCCTGTCGGGAAGCTGGAAGACAAAAGACTCGAAAACTTCCAGCCGGCAGGAAGGGTAATCAGTCGGTTGGGTGTTGGAGTAACCGGAGGAACGACCGGCTGTGTATTGTTGTTACTATTACCGGAATCCTTTGTACATGCGGTGAAGGAAATGGCTAGTAGTGCTGAAAAAAGAACAGATTTCATTTTCATCATTGTTCAGTATAGATTGATTGCTTGGACTCGCGTATGGTTTCAAAATAAAAGAATACTTCTCCCTGATATCCGTATTGGCGATTCAGTTTGATCATAGTTTTTAACTGGGTATCATCAGCCCGATATCCATTTCCCAGGGAAGTAAGTATACCGGGTACTATTTTATTTTTCAGGTCAGCGGGTACCTGTGATGCAATTGCCTTGAGGGTTTGCTCATAGGCGTCTAATTTATAACGGTATACCTGAGGAATAATCCAATCTGCATAGCCCTCTTTTAGCCATCGGGGCCAGTCCTGCAAGTACTGTTCCTTACTCCAGGGATAAATGCTGGGTGCCCAGGTGACCCAACAATCGGGGCGCGCTGCCTTTACCGCCTGGTATAATTTTTTTCCGAAGGCACTCACCCGGTCTGCTTTCCATTGCAGCCAGTTTGCTTCTTTGGGATCTTGGGGGGGAGCTTTCCCGTTGTTGTCTGCGGCATAGAGTTGAAGGGTATTGGCATCATATCCGCCTTCAGCCGGCATGGCTGGCAATCGGTCATCTCCCTGAATTCCATCTACCGCATAATTTTTTACTACTTCCAATACCAGTTCCTGCATGAATTGCTGTACTTCCGGATGCAGGGCATTCCACCAGAAAAAATCATTTTTCTTGAGCAATCCACCTTGCTGGTTTCGACCGGCCCAGCCGGGATATTTTTTCAACCATCCTGCGCTGGAACTGTCCTGATAAGCATAGGAAAATCCGAATTCAAACCAGGCATGAACACGAAGACCAACTGCATGTCCTTCGTCAATGAAAATTTTTAGCGGGTCAAAGCCTTTGTATAAAGTATCCTGCTCAATACCAATGTATTTTTTTACCACCTTACTGGGGTACATGGTCACACCTCTGTTCCATACAACGACGAAAACATCTGTCAGGCCATTTCTTTTACAAGCCGCAACTGCCTCTTTGATGGCAGCGGGTGAACTAAGGGCGTTGCTGGCAACATTGGTTACCCAGGTTCCCCGAATAGCGCTTGATTGTGCCCCTGCCTGAAATATTTGTAGGAATAACAGGGATATGATTATTGGATAAACTATTTTTCCCATGATGCCCTGTATTCCTGGTAACGATTATAAAGATGATGTGCCTGTATGTAGGCAGATTGCGGACTCATAAAATGTGAAAACTCAAAGGTGATGGCTTTATCGTAGCCAGCTTTGGCTGCCGCTTGAAGTTTCAAACGAAGTTTTTCAAATTTGATGGGTAGGAATTTGATGGGCATGTCCCGGTCAAATGTCTCGGCATTTGTCCAGCACTGCAACTGATATCGGTCAGCTAAAATTTTATTGACGGTGAAAAAGTCTTCCAATTCATGATAATCAATGTGACCATCCTGAAAAGCTACTGCATCGATGGATTGATGAATGCCATGAAAAATTTCATCCCACTCTGATTCATGCTCCTTCAATGAAACGGCATCAGCTTTTGTGATGGTTCCGGAGGCGGCCATGACTGCTTTTTTCCCATCTATCCAGGGAGAGATGAATACGGGAAGTCCGTCACTGATTGCTTTGCAGGCAGCCCCCATGGCACTGAAAACTTCAATGGCTCCCTTTGTTTTGCGGCTGATTTCGGTACTCAGGTACCAGCCCTTGAAAGCGGGACGATGGCCATATTTTTTCCAGACTTCTTCTATTACAAAGTGATTCAGATCTGCTTCATGCTGCATGTTGCCGGTATCCCAGTATACTCCGCTGTCATACAATCCAAAGTAGAGATTCATGCTATATTTTTCGGCCAAACTTAGATACAGGTCTACCAGGTCAATCGGGGGCTGATAGCAGCCGACTTTCTTCATCAAATATGCTGAAGGATAGGTCAGAAATTTTCTATAACCGCAACGGATGATGATTACAGTATCTATACCAATGGCCTTCATGTGCCGGAAGTCCTGATCCCATTCAGCAGGTCCCCAGTTTTGGTGGGGAATATCATGACTGATTTCATCGATGAATGTACCGGTAATAAGCATAAGTTAGTTAGGTATTAGAGTTGGGAGCTTCAGGATAATTTTTCAAAGGTACCAACCAGCTTACTAAAAATGCAGGCAGGGTAGAAACCAATACCCAGATAAAAAAGTTGGCGTAGCCCAGGTAGTCACTGATGGCACCGCTGATCATGGAAGCAAGGGTATAGCCAAAATAAGTGATGGCACTTCCGAAGGCATAATGTGCCATCTGGTATTTACCGGGGGCGATTTGTTGCATAATAAACAGAATGATACCGATGAAGCCAAAACCATATCCGAAATGCTCTACCGATATCGCTGTTCCAATTACCCACAATGACTCCGCTTGTGTAACAGCGAGATAGGCATAAGCCGCAAATGGTAAATTAAAAAATGCACAGAGTAAGAGCAGCGTGCTTCTGGTCAATCCTTTATTAGATACAAAGTAACCGGCAGCAAGGGATCCAAGTACAAAGGCAGCGGTTCCATAGATACCGGTGAGGAGTCCGACCGTAGCTTCAGTTAGCCCGAGACCACCTGCTGCCCGGTCTGCTTTTAAAAACAGGGGCATGATTTTAATACCCTGACCTTCTGCAAATCGGTACAGAACAATGAAAAGAATACCGGCAACTATGTGTTTTTTTCGAAAGAAACTAATGATAACATCTTTGAGGGTATTCCAAACCTCATGTATATTAGCCACATTTCTTGTTGTGGCTGAATCCGGCAATACACGTTGGTTGTACACACCCAATAGCAGCATTATGACTGCATAAACTGCAAGTACTATGGCCCAGGCATCTCTGTTTCCAATGATGGGAATTAGTGTTCCTGCGAGGAACACCATACCTCCGTTGGAAAAAATTTTAGCTACGTTATAAAATGTTCCCTGCCAACCTACATATTTCGCCTGATCGGTAGCGGATAATTCGCTCAGGTAGATACCATCGGCCGCCATATCCTGGGTTGCCCCAAAAAAGGCAATCAGAAAGAAAAGAGTGACTGAAAGCGGGAAAAAGAAATCGGTATATAATGATAGCACGGAGAGTGCGAATAGGATCCCACATGCAATCTGTGAGAGTTGAATGTAGAATTTTTTGGTTTTATACAATTCCATGAAGGGTCCCCAGAGTGGCTTAAAACTCCAGGGAAGTACGATTACGCCTGTCCAAAATGCGATTTGAGCGTCTGAATAGCCGAGACTTTTGTAGAGTAGGGAAGCAATGGTACCCCCCAATACCAGATTGGGCAAACCCATCGCAAACCAGGTGGTCGGAATCCAGGAAAACGGGTGTCGGGATGGTTCGGGCGATTGAGTCATGCGATGATCC
>JBIIRN010000105.1:0-6778 GCA_044341525.1 Sediminibacterium sp.
CATGGTAGATAGTCTGACCATGACTGGCAATCAAATCAACTTCTTCGGGGGATATCCCCCAATTTTGAAGGGTTTCCAATACCAGTTGCCCATGGAAACGACCAATCCATTCATTCAGCATGCAAACTTTTTCCAGATTAGTATGTTTTTGAGCAAAGACCTCTTTCACCTGCTGACGAAAAAAGGATGTATAAGGGATGGTGGTAAAATGAAGTAATTTCAGAGAAGTCGAGAGTCCGCTACCACTGATGCTGCACAAGGCCAGGTCCAGTCCGTCGAGAGAGGTTCCGCTCATCAATCCTACGATCAACCTACTAGGTGCGTTGCCAATGGTGCAGAGTTTTTTCAGATTTTTGTTCATTTATGCGGAATTTTGAGGCGTTTTAATCCAAAAAATGCAAGTTTTTGCGGTTTTGTTGAATAATTAAGCCATAAAAGTAATAATTTCGAAAACCACGATTGCAAAAATGCTGAAAAAAGAACGTCAGGCATATATATTACGACAAGTAAGTTTACACAATAGTGTATTATCTGCTGATTTAAGTGCAGAAATTCAGGTATCGGAAGATACCATCCGAAGGGATTTGAATGAGTTGGCAGAAGAGGGGAAAGTGATCAAGGTACATGGCGGGGCGCTTTCGAAATCTTTCAATAGCTTTTATTTACGTTCGGATGTATACTATGGAGAGCAGAAGAAGATCATTGCCAACAAGGCAGTTTCGCTTTTAAAAGATGGGATGTTTGTATTATCTGGCGGAGGAACCACGGTGGTAGAAATGGCGAGAATGTTGCCGGAGCAATTGCAGGCCACTTTTTTGACAGGAAGCATACCCGCAGCTTATGAGTATGCGCAGCATCCGAATTCTGAAGTCATTTTCATCGGAGATAAAATTTCAAAAAAATCACAGATAGCAGCAGGTGGTGAGGCCATTTCAAAAATTAAGTCTATTCAGGCAGATGTTTGCATCATGGGGGTAAATGCGATGGATGTTGAAAAAGGTATCACGGATAATGACTGGGACGTAGTAATCTTAAAAAAAGCCATGTTGGAAGCATCGCATTTAAAGGTAATTATGTCTATCTCAGAGAAGTTGAATTCGGTGCAGCGGATCAAAATTTGCAATCTCAATCAAATTGATATTCTGATAACGGAGCTGGACAAAAACGATCCGGTGCTTGCTCCTTACCGGGATCTCGGCATAACTATTTTATAATTCCTCACAACCTAAACCACCCTTATGAACACACGAGCAACCCAAAGGATGGATAAATGGAAGCATATCTGTTTATCTCTTTTCCTGAGTCTATTCGCCGTTATTTCTTTCGGCCAGGTGCGCATTGCAGGTAAAGTAAGTGGCTCCGGTGGAGCAACTACTGAGTCTGTGAATGTATCGGTAAAGGGTACCAAGTATGGTACGATTTCCGACCTGAACGGAAATTATGCTTTTACGGCAGCCCTGAATCCGGGTACTTATACCCTGGTTTTCTCAGCTATTGGCTGGGGCGAACAAAGCAAAACCCTCACTGTAGGCAGTGAAAAGTCCTACACTGTGGATGCAACCTTAACTCCCAGCGTTTCCAAACTGGATGAAGTGGTAGTAACCGGTACTTCTGCCGGAACTACTCGTCGTCAGTTGGGTAGCTACGTTGCAACGCTGAAAGCATCTGACCTGAATAAAGGTGCTTCTGCGAATGCCCTGCAGGCATTACAAGGCAAAACGCCGGGCGCTGTGATTACACAAAACAGCGGTGATCCTGCCGGCGGACTGAGTGTAAGGTTGAGAGGTGTAAGTTCTGTCAACTCTTCTTCAGAGCCACTCTACATCGTAGATGGGGTTATCGTCAACAACAATACGCCCCGCGTTACCAATACACAGGGTAACTATGATGGTGGCAACTTCGTTGGTGTGGTAGGCCAGAACAGATTAGTAGATATCAACCCTGCTGATATTGAGCGGGTAGAGGTATTGAATGGTGCTGCTGCGGCTGCCATTTATGGTTCTCGTGCCAATAGCGGTGTAATCCAAATCTTCACCAAGCGCGGTGCATCCGGTGCCCCTCAGGTTAGCTTCAGTAGCAATGTACTTTTCAACGGTCTGAGAAGTAAGCTGGAAGTAAACCAGGCACCTACTAAATTTGGTGGTCCGATAGATGTACAAACGCAGGACATTCTTAGTCCCGCCCTGACCAATACAACCAATGTTACCCGTTACGATTACCAAGATGTAATTTTCCGTGATGCCATGGGTACAGATAATAACGTTTCAGTGAGTGGTGGAACTGATAATACCAAGTATTTCTTCTCCGGTTCTTATTTCTATAACCAGGGAATTATTCGGAATACAGATTTCCAGCGCTACAGCTTCAGAAGCAATATTGATCAAAAGATCACTAAGTGGATGAGCATGAATTTAGGACTGAATTATGTGAATAGTTCAGCAAATGAGAAACCCGATGGCAACTCATTTTTCAGTCCCATGAACTCAGTTACCATTTTGGGTAATTTCCATGACATCACTTCCAGAGATGCCTTGGGTAACCTGAAAGCACATGGTAACCTGGGTCGTGTGAATCCGGTGTCAGTAATTGAAGATTTCAAGCAGCGGAACAATACCAGCCGTATCCTGACCAACTTTGGGATAAAACTGAAACCCATCAAAAACCTGACGGTAGACTACACCATGGGTATTGATAACTATGCCCAGAATGGTACTACTTTCATGCCGCCCTTCGCCTACAACGTAAATGCGGCCTTCTTCGGCGGCGGTACCACCAGCATGGACCCAACCTTGAATGGTTATGCCAGTGCGGCCACCTCGAATTTCTTTGGTATTAACCATGATGTCAATGCCACTTACACCACCTCGATTACCAATGACATTAGCTCAGTAACTCAGGTTGGCTTCTCCCAGCAATATGAGCGGAATGCCTTTGTATTATTACAAGGACGTGGTCTGGCTCCTTTTGTGGAGACGGTAAATGGTGCGAGTACCATTATCCCCGGCGCTGATACCCGTTCTGAGTTATCCATCAGCGGTTTCTTCTTACAGCAGAATTTCAAATTCAGAAATCAATTCTTTGTAACTGCTGCCATCAGAAGAGATGCTTCCTCCGTTTTTGGTCCCGATAAACGCAATCAGATTTATACCAAGGCCAACGCAGGTTTCATTCTTTCTGAGACAAAATTCTGGAAGAACCTCGGTGTGAGCAAATGGTGGGATCTGGCAAAAGTTCGTGTTGCCTATGGTGAAAGTGGAAACCTGACCGGTATCGGTGCTTATGACCGTTTTAATGTATATTCTGCTTCTTCCTTCAATAGCAGAACTGCTTTGAATACCAGCAGCACATTGGCTAATACGAATGTAGGCCCTGAAAGACAAAAAGAGATTGAATTTGGTCTTGACCTGTCGATGCTCGACAATCGGGTTAACCTGACATTGAACGTATATGACAAGCGGGTAAATGATATGTTGTTGAACCGTTTCATTGCGCCTTCTGCCGGTTTCTCTACCCTGCTTGATAACATTGGTAACCTGAAAAATACCGGTTTTGAATTGATGTTATCTGCTACACCGGTTAAGAAGAATGATTTCAGCTGGAATATCACCGGTATTTACAATCGCAACAGAAATGAGGTGTTGAACATCGGTGCATCTCTTATCACTTTCCCCACCAACCAGGGCGCACCTGTAGCTTTGATACAAGGTCAGCCGGTGGGTGTTTTCTATGGTACTTTCTTTGCTACCACAGCCGGTGGAACTTTCTCCAAGAACAGCATTGGTGTTCCAAACCATGCCGGTCTGGATTTGAGTCCCGCAGGTATACCGAGGGGAGCTTTTGGTACACAAAACAGTATTCTTACTTATACACAGTCTAATTACAATCCGGGCGGTCCTGCCGGCCAGGGTGTTCCCGTTGGTGTACCACTGCGTAAAATCATCGGTAATCCGAACCCATTGTATACGGCAACTTTGATCAATGAATTCAATTACAAGAAATTCAGCCTACGTGTACAAATTGATGCAACCAAGGGTAACAATGTATTCAATGCCGACTTCAGAACCAGACAGGGAGTAGGTAATGGTAAAGTGGCTGAACTCGAACACAGAGGTCAGTTACCCAGAGGATATATCAGTGGTTACAATGCGTCCGCTGTATTTCCTACCGGTATTTACAATATTGAAGAATGGCGTGTAGATGACGGAAGCAATGTTCGTATCCGTGAATTTGCCCTGAGCTACAATGTTGGAAAAGTTGGTAAAATTATTAAAGACCTGAATGTGAATTTCACCGGAAGAAACCTGGTGGTATGGACCAAGTACATTGGTTATGATCCTGAGGTGAATGCCGGTGGTCAGAGCACTATTCTAAGAGGTATTGACTTTGGCTCTGTGCCCATTCCAAGAACCGTTAGTGTAGGTTTACAGGCTAAATTTTAATTGATACTTAAAACTTACTTTATGAAACGAATACAATCCCTTACACTTTTCTTTGGACTGGCAGCGACGCTGATGACAGCCTCCTGTACCAAAGAATATATCAACCCCAATGCTGCATCAGACGTATCAGTATTGGGAAGTCCGAAAGGACTGATGGGTGTTGCCGTGGGTATGCAGCGCAACTATGCGTTGACCATCCATCCCAACATCATCAGTGCGGTTGGATTAACCACCAATGAAACTTTTGTAGTTAATATTGGAAACGTATCCGAAGCCAACCTTTTCAGCGGCGGAGCTTCCGTTGATGGTAACAATGGCTTGCTGGGTAATATCTGGATCGTTAATTGCAAGGTACTCTATGATGCCAACACAATTATTGCCAATGCCCAGAACCTATCAGATGCAGGCTATCGCAGTGGTTTGATTGCCTATGCCTCTATCTTCAAAGCGCTGGCACTGGGTAATCTGAGTATGATGTGGGAGCAAATACCTGACACCATTGGTGCACCGGTAAGCGCCCCTTCTAAATTCATTCCTCGCGCCACCGGTTATGCCCGCGCTGTGGCTGCTGTTGACAGAGCACTGGCTACCATTGCTACTGCACCCATCTCCTCGCAATTCAATTCAGATTTACCTGCAGGAGTTGATATCATCAATACGCTACAGGCACTCAGAGCCCGTTACAATCTGTATGCCGGCAACATTGCTGCGGCTCAGGCTGCTGCCAATGCTGTTGATCTGACCAAGATTTCAGAGATGCGGTATGAAGCATTAAATCCCAATCCGGTATTTGTTACGGTAACCTCTTCCAATAACGTTTATCAGCCGACAGATTCTACTTTGGGACTACCCCTGGGTGTTCGTCCGGATGTTACTGATGCACGGGTATCTTTCTATACCACCATTGCAGCAACCGGTACCCCCCGTTTCCGCATGAATGGTTTCTGGAATAGTACCACCCGCGCCGTACCCTTCTACCTCGTAGATGAGGTTCGCCTGATGCGCGCTGAGTGTCTGCTGCGTCAGTCCTCTCCGGATGTGGCTGGTGCGGAGGCCATCATTGATGCTGTTTTACAACAAACTGCTGCTGCAGATCCTAATGGAGTTGGTGCCAACTTTGCAGCCGGCTATACTGGTCCTACTGATGCTGCCAGTCTGTTAACAGAGGTTTACCGCAATCGTTGTATTGAGCTGTATCATAGTTCCAATAAACTGGAAGACATGCGTCGCTTCGGCCGTCCTAACTCAGAAATGAAGCGTCGTAATATGCCTTATCCCTTCCGCGAACGCGATAATAACCCCAATACCCCCGCTGACCCGTCGTTCTAAATGATGGTCAGCATTGGGTGGTGATCTGATAACTACTTGATCCCCCCCCATAAAAAAAGCCATCTGCCTCAGGCGGATGGCTTTTTTGTTTTCTAATAGTTGGATATTTACATCGGAATCTAAAACCGATGCAAAAAGATTTTTCCTTTCTCAATCCCCTACTGCGTTTTGCCCATACAAATGATGTCGATGAATTGGTTCAACTCGTCAACAGTGCTTACCGGGGGGATGTTTCCCGCCAGGGATGGACCACAGAGGCTGATTTACTGGATGGTATCCGAACTCATCCGGAACACATGGCACAGCAAATCAATGGTGAAAAATCTGTAATGCTGGTACTGATGAATTCAACCGGCTATATCGAAGGATGTGTTTATCTCGAAGATCAAAGTCCCTTTCTTTACCTGGGCATGCTAACGGTAAGACCCGGACTTCAGGCAAGGGGTTCCGGAAAAAAATTACTAGCGGTAGCTGAGAACTATGCACAGTTTCTGGGTATGAAGGGTATCAGAATGACCGTCATTTCAGTTCGGCATGAGTTAATAGATTGGTATCAACGAAGGGGGTATAGCGCCACGGGAGAAAAACAGCCCTTTCCGGTAGAACAGGCATTGGGGATACCCCGGCAACCCCTGGAGTTTATTGTGTTAGAGAAAAGGCTATCGCAATAGTCGATACTTTACGAAAAGGGAGGGGGAATGAAGGGGGGAAATTAACATTTACCGCTCATCCTAAAGAGACCCGGAATATTGGCAGCTAGCTGTTTTCCACTTTATTTTGCACTATATTAAACCGGTGTAAACTCTCCACCGTAAAATTTGTTATAACTTAAACTTACGCCATGAAAAAATTTATTACGATGACTCTGCTGGGGTCATTACTGCTTACTTCCACTGTTTTTTGTCAGGATGACAAATCTAAGCGACCCAGTCCGCCCGCCAAAGCAACCGAAACCCTGAAAAGTGGTGCTGTTGTAACCATCGATTACAGTTCTCCTGCCCTGAAGGGAA
>JBIIRN010000106.1:0-6728 GCA_044341525.1 Sediminibacterium sp.
TTCCCTTGCTAATTGTGCTATGAGTTCCTTGATAATTAGAACTGAATTTGCATCTAATCCACTCAAAGGTTCATCTAAGATGATGATTTCAGGATTGTGCAGGATGCCTGAAATAATCAGTACCTTTTGTCGCATGCCCTTACTAAAGGTATCCATGCGTTGGTCCATCTGTGCTTCCAACCCCATTGCCTGTAACATGACCTGAATTCTCTCTGCTGCTAATTCCTTCGGCAATTCATATAACTCAGCCATTAGTCCGAGAAATTCCCTTGGTGTCAGCACATCATACATTTCAGCCAGTTCCGGCACATAGCCG
The DNA here is from genome assembly GCA_044341525.1 of Sediminibacterium sp. Classification (GTDB taxonomy): domain Bacteria; phylum Bacteroidota; class Bacteroidia; order Chitinophagales; family Chitinophagaceae; genus Sediminibacterium. The sequence goes on from JBIIRN010000106.1 coordinate 317, forward strand.
ATTTTCCGTTTCACCGCGAGCACATCCTCCCTTATATTGATACCGGCTACTTCCACTTCCCCTTCAAAGTCACTGATCAGGCCACATAAAATTTTTACGGTCGTACTTTTTCCTGCGCCATTCGGTCCGATATATCCAATGACTTGTCCGGGCATGATATCCAGATCAATTCCTACCAGCACCTGTTTGGTACCGTAGGACTTATAAACTTGTTTCAGTGAGATAATGGGTTGCATCATACAAATCTAAGGGATAATTCAAAGGCCCAAGTTATTCGTGTTGGGGTATGCGAACTTTATCTGTTCATTTAATTTTTAATTCTCTGCGTCGAAATTTTTTGTGTCATAATTTTCTCTATCTACGTTCAGGTTAACTGTTTGCGTTTTTTTATGTTGAAAAATCGATATTCTTATCTGTACCAATAATGGGGAGAGGAAAATGTATCAATTAAAAATATTATAATAATGATTATGTATAAATAATTGATTTAAATATAATAACTAAAATAATTTCGTTTTTTTTTGCCTGGGTGTTGATTCTTTTGGGATAGTTTTTATCCTGTGTAAAAACTTAATATTGTCGTGATTTTATTTTCTCTACCTTGCCTCAAATGCAATTCAAATGGATGGAGTTGACCAACTAACTGAAACTGCCTTACTGAATAAGATAAGACAGACCCGCTCTGAAGCCGAGCTGAATCAATTGATTGAGCAGGCGCACCAGCAAGTAGCTGAATCTATCAGTGGTGATTATTGGAGAAGTTTTTCTTCTTCCTTAGTTCGACTGATAAATAGTGTAAATCCCCTCTACATAGAGGATCCTGCGGAGTGGGATATATTGCGGCGTGCCCGGGTATTGCTCTACCGTCAGAACAGCCGGGAGCTGGTGTCTTAATATTCGATTATTGTTGAATTCAATCTTCTTTCTCTGATTTTTCAAATGGCTTGAAAAAAGCAGCCCTCTTGGGTGCCGGTACCGTAGCGTGTTCCCCTTTTACGGCCTTCCAGATTACTTCAGTAAACAAGCGGTCAGGTGCCCTGTCTTCTTTGGAGAAATCAAGTTTTTCACTGATCCTTTGCCAGGCATTTTCCACTTTATTTTTTTCGTTGATATCAACCTGCAGCGGCTTTGCATTGAAGGGAGTCAAGTTCGGGGTGGAAGTAAAACAACGCCACATAGGTTCTGCTGCAGCATCGTATTGACTCATCGGTTCTAATCCCAAAATCAGTTCTATGGTTCTGAGCATAGATGATGTGGTGTACATAGTATGATCAACGAAGTTTCTTTTCACCAATCCACCGGCAATATAAGCGGTGCTTCGGTGTGCGTCTACGTGGTCGGGTCCATCCTGTGCGTCATCTTCCAGAATGAATACAACAGATTCTTTCCAAATACTGCTTTTGCTGAGGTGTTCTATGAACATACCTACTGCGAGGTCATTATCGGCGACATGAGCAAAGGGGGTTGGCTTTCCTTTGCTTAAACCTTCCGTATGGTCATTGATGAGTCGGAGGGTACTTAGGTGCGGTACTGCTTGTTTTGCGAGCAAGGAATCGAAGTCTCTTTTCCATTGATTTACGCGGGTCGTATCACGAACGCTTTGATCCCAGCTGGTATAGTAGGGACAGAAATGATTCACCAAAGCAGGAATATTGGGCTTATAGTCATCTGCAAATTCGCCGTAGGTACGGTAACTAATCCCGGCTCGCTGACAAAAATCCCAAATAAATCCTTTCTTGTTGTTGGCGATGGCCCGGTTACCTTCCGCGTCATAGTTGCCGCCTCTTCCTCCATAACTGGTCACCCAGGTTTTTTCCAGGTAATCGGTTGCATAGGCGCCAAAACTCCAGTTATGACCGTCGGCACTGACTTCTCCATCCACATAAAAGTTGTCGAGTAAAACAAATTCCCGGGCGAGGGCATGTTGGTTAGGGGTAATATTTTCACCAAAGAGACAAAGACTGGTATCACCATTTCCCTCCGGCATATCTCCGAGAACCTGGTCATAGGTTCTGTTTTCTTTGACGATGTAGAAGACATATTTAATGGGAGAGGGGTCTCCGTTTTTTTGTGGGATAGGGTTAGCGGCTTCGCCGGAAGTAAAGGTTTCTCTGGATTTACTATAGGGACTGTTACCGTATACCAATTTTGAATAGAGCGCGAGTTGCTGAGGATCAGGAGTTGAAATTTTACTAAGGGTACCTTTGAATAGACCCCCAATGTATTGCACTTCAGCCGGATGGCTGGTATCGCCTTGCTGAAAAGACAAGCTGATTTTTTTACTTACCGGTTGGGGTCCGTTGGGATTGGCATAGGAAGTATATCCCTTCCCATTACTGACATAGATATTATTCCCTGCAGTTCTTACACAGGTGGGGTACCAACCGACAGGAATAAATCCGGCCGGCTGGCTGCTGCCCGGTTTCGACACATCAAATACCGAGAGGCAATTGTTGTCGGCATTGGCAATGTAGAGTGTTTTTTCATCGGCACTGAGCGCAACACTATTTGTAGTAGATCCGGCAGGAGCATCCGGAAACAGCGATGCCTGGAGGGTTTCAATCACTTTTCTTTTTCGGGTATCAATGATAGATACACTGTTGTCGTTGGCATTGGCAACATAGAGGTACCGTCCATTACGGGTCAGGCATAGATCGTTGGGATTACTTCCGACCGGGATTTCTTGAATGATTTTATTTTCTCGGGTGTTATACACCAATATGCGCGCACTTCCCCAGGAACTGATATAGAGTTCATTGCTATTGGGCGAGAGCAAACAGGTATAATTTTCGGCAGGTAGCTGAATCCGATGCTGTATTTTCCGGGTGTTTAAATCAATTACATACAATGAGTTGTTTTCTTTGGTGACTGCATACAGTAGGTTCATTTTGTTGTCGATATCAATACCTGCAACGGATATCTTTTCCGGCCACGACGGTCCCAGGATGATGCTGTCTTTCAATTGCAGTTGGTCGTTCAGTAATTCAAAACGGAGGATACGGTTGTCATTACCTCCGGATACATAGAGGAAACGGTCATCTCTGCTGAATTGTAATCCCAGCCAGGCTTTATCGATGGTGATGGTTTGTGTTACCTCAAATTGGTTCAGCTTGATCAACTGAATGCTATTGGTACTTTGTCCATTATTTGTGACTGCCAACCACTTTTGCTGGTGTGAGATAGCTATGTTCAGGGGTAGGTCTCCCAGGGGGAGGCTTTTGCCTACGGGGGTGAGTCTCCAACCATTTGGTAGGAGAACTCTTTTGGCTTCCATTTCTTGCAGCGATTGAGCTGTCAAGTTTAAAAAATGAATTGTTGAAACAATAGTTAAGAGGAAAGAAAGAGTACGCATAGTATCAGTTAAGATGACTTAAGTTAATCAATCTTTGATAAATCATCCGAAAGCAAACGGACTGCATTTCAAAAGTGAGAGATGACAGTGCAGAAATGTAGGGTTCAAATTCCTGCAGACAAGGGAGAAAGCGAAGCGTCACAATACCGGTCTTTCGCTGCCTCCCCTTTTTCAACAACCAGTCGAACCAATTGATCTGTCGTATGAATTAGTGTCAGGGATGCTGTGGGAAGAGAGGTCAGCCATTGGCGAAGATGGTATTCAAACTGGTGGTCCATTCTTTGGATTACTGTGATGCCCATTTTCTCTAGGGCTGCCGCATTGCAGAGTTGTTCGTACTGACCCCGGATGGGAAGTGCCATTAATTTTTTACCCATGTACAGCGTTTCTGCAGGAGTTTCAAATCCGGCACCTGTGATTACGCCGGCACTGTTGATCATACTTTCCGTGAATGACTCGTTGCTGACCGGAAAAAATTGGCAATTGGCTTCTGTATAGGGTCTGGCCACATGGGGAGAAAAGACCTGGAAACTGACCTGCTTACATTTATTGAATTCACGTTGTAGTAATGGCAACCCATAATGGGGAAGATAAACGGTTATATGTCCCTCATTTTTTGGGGTAGCTTTTAAGATTTTTTCTTTAATAATAGGTTGGTAAATAGATGCATCATAAGATTCAAAATGAAGACCCACATATTGCTGTGCCCAACCATAATATTTCAGTATCATTTCTCCCAGCAGGTCTTTTTTAGCGGGGCGGGGGGTTAGTTTGCTTTGGAAACTTGCCTGATGTCCAAATCCAATACTGGCCTTTCTTTTCAGCCGGCATGCCAGTGAAGTTATAGATTCAAAATCATTAATTACCAGGTCATATTTATCCACCGGCAACTCTAATGCTTCTTTAACGGCAGCAGTAATTTGAATTTCCTTTCCAATTTTCCAGTAATCCAGTTTACCCTGTGGGTTATAAAAGAGACTCAGACCACGACTTCTGTATTTAATGGGAAGATTTACCTGCAAGTGACTATTGCTTCCACTCAAAAAAATATCTACTTCTCCATACTTTTTTAAATACGGTAGTATTTCGAATGCCCGAGCAATATGTCCGTTCCCGGTGGCTTGTACTGAATATAAAATTTTCATGCTGATAGATTTATTTTTTTGAAGCCATTCCAAAGGCAACTTGGTGCGATACCAGCGTTTCAACTGAAATAACCTTGCTGATGGGAACTACTTTTGTTTTCTTTTGAGATAAAGGCATAGCTTTCTCGTCGTGCTGGTATATCCTCCATTCACCTTCGTTATATTCAAGAGATGTAAGATTTTCTATCCAGTCTCCGCTATTGAGGTACATGACTGTTCCTTTATCGGTTTTGATTTCACGCTGTTGCGGTTGGTGAATATGCCCACAGACCACGTAATCATAATGATTTTCTATAGCCAGTTCGGCAGCTGTTTGTTCGAAGTTGTTGATCCAAGCCACCGCTTTTTTTACTCCATTTTTTACCTGTTTACTCAAACTCATTTTTTCTTTTCCCATTAAAGACATTAAATGGTTGATGGCACGATTGAGTAAGATGAGTAGATCATATCCATAACCACCCAATTTGGCAATAATTTTTGCCGAACCCTTGGTAGTTCTGTCGAAAACGTCGCCATGGAAAATCCAGGTTACTTTGCCATCTAATTCCAGAATAAGCTTGTCGGTTAATTCCAGCTGTCCGATGGTCAGGTCACTGTAGCGCCTCATGATCTCATCATGGTTGCCGGTGATATAAACCACTTTTGTACCCAGAGATAGTAGGCTGAAAATTTCTTTAATTACCTGCATGTGGGCTTGTGGGAAGTATCGCTTGCTGAATTGCCAGATATCTATAATATCGCCGTTGAGAACCAGTGTTTCAGGCTGAATGCTTCGCAGATATTGGATTAATTCCTCGGCATGGCAGCCAAATGTGCCCAGGTGTACATCGCTGATTACGACCAGTTGTACTGATCTTCTGTTCATAATGGGTAGTTTTTCAAAGGTCTATTCCTTTTATTACCTTAGGTTTAACTCATTATTAATCAGATATGAAGTTTAGATGATGAAATTGTAAATTCTTACTTCCGGTATACTAAAGCATCCTAAAAAAGTATTCCTTCAGCAAACAGTTAGATGATACGTGTCGGTGACTTTGGAAATAATTTTTTATGGGGAGTAGGTATATCTGCTCCGCAGAATGAAGGTGCTGCTTTGGAAGACGGTAGGGGACTTTCCATTTGGGATGTTTTTTCCCGCAGGGTTGCAGCCATTAAGGGGGGAGCGCGTCCTACGGATGCCACCCTTTTCTATCATCGGTATAAAGATGATTTATTACTGGTAAAAGGGTTAGGATTTAATACTTTCAGATTTTCCATATCCTGGAGTAGAATTTTCCCCATGGGTACCGGAAAAATTAATCAGGCAGGAGTCACATTTTATCATGATCTATTAGATGAATGTTTGGCTTTGGGATTAACCCCCGTTGTTACCCTCTATCATTGGGATTTGCCACAAGCATTGCAGCGGGAAGGTGGTTGGACCAATCACCAGGTAATTAAGTGGTTCAATAGATTGGTAAAGATTTGTTTGCAGGAATACGGAGGTAAAGTAAAGTACTGGATCATAATGAATGAACCTTTTGCTTTTACTGCCCTGGGATATATGACCGGATTTCATGCTCCCGGTAAAATGGGACCTAAATCTTTTTACCTGGCTGCACATCATGCTGCGTTGGCCACTGCTGAAGCTTCCCGATTGATTCGTTCCCTCGATCGAAATGCTTGTATTGGAAGTAGTTTCTCCTGTAGTGAAACTCATCCTTATCATCTTACAAAATCCGATCAATTAGCTGCCGATAAAGCAGATCTTTTGCTCAATCGGTTTTTTCTGGAACCGTCATTGGGCTTGGGATTCCCTATGATGGAAGCTTTTCCTGTGATCGAAAAATTCCATTTATTCAATCGTACCTGGAGGTACAAAGGGGATTATCAGTGCGATCTGGACTTTATCGGGTTTCAAAATTATTTTTCAGTG
>JBIIRN010000107.1:0-6656 GCA_044341525.1 Sediminibacterium sp.
ATGACCTCAGTAATTTTTTAACCATGCTCTTGAATAAAGGTGTGTTCAATGGAAAGAGAATTTTGAGTGAGGCCGCCATAGAAGAGATGCAAAAGGTTTGTACCACACCCGCCCTTATTAAATATGCACCTGCACAGATGAGTGGGATGGGATATACCATGGGAGCATTTGTAGTGTCTACCAATGAGCAGGGAAAGGCAACCGCTTTAGATTGTCCGGGTCTTTGCGGTAGCTGGGCCGGTATTGACTGGTGCAGAAATTATGGTTTCCTGGTATTGACGCGCAAAATGGAAAATACTGAAAAGAGTGATGTTTATTCGCGCATCCGCCAGGCACTGAATGACCAATTGCCATCCTCCTGCCATTAATACTTTCATGAAAAGTCTTCCCCAGCAATATTCATCTATCATCAAGTCACTGGCGGCTGAGCAGGGGTTTAACTTTTGTGGGATAGCAAGAGCTGAGAAATTAGAAGAAGATGCCCGGCGTTTGGAAAACTGGCTCAATCAGGGCATGCAGGGTAGCATGCAATACATGGAGAATTATTTCGAACTCCGCATTGACCCCCGACGACTGGTCCCCGGAACCCGATCAGTGATTACTTTATTGTATAATTATTTTCCTTCCACTCATCAGTCACCCGATGCGCCCCGCATCGCATCTTATGCGTGGGGAGAGGATTATCATTATGTGATCAAGGATAAACTAAAAGTATTGTTGCAGGAAATACGCAGTCAGATAGGTGATATCCAGGGGCGGGGCTTTGTAGATTCCGGACCGGTATTGGAAAGAACCTGGGCGGTGAAGAGCGGACTGGGCTGGGTGGGTAAAAATGGTAATCTCATTAACCGGCAACAAGGTTCTTATTTTTTCATTGCGACCTTGTTGGTAGACCTGGAGTTGGGGTATGATGACCCGATGGCAAAAGATTATTGTGGCACCTGTACACGCTGCATCGATGCTTGTCCCACAGATGCCATTCTTCCCAATAAAGTAGTAGATGGAAGTAAATGCATCAGTTATTTTACCATTGAATTAAAAGACGCCTTGATACCCGGTAATATGTCGGGGCAATTTGATAATTGGATGTTTGGATGTGATGTATGCCAGGAAGTCTGTCCCTGGAACAAGTTTAGCAGTCCCCATGCTGAACCCCGATTCACTCCCTTAGCTGAAATTCTGGATCTCAGCAAAAGGGAATGGGAATTAATGGAAGAAGAAGCTTTCAGGAAAGTATTCGGACGTTCTCCGCTCAAGAGAGCTAAATTCAGTGGTATACAGAGGAACCTACGATTTATTCAAGGAACCACCGCTACTGAGGAGCAATAATCTGTTGGCGTAAACGATCTAAATTATTCTCCAGCTGCGGACCCATTATTTTCTCATGCATCCTGGTACCGAGGCGTTCCCAGGGCAACCAGCCCACTTTCTGTTCAAACTGCCACTGCACAGTGCAGAGCTTACCCTGGTCTGCCGGCAGCAAGCGCATCGTAGAAAGATGGGGTATGCCGTCGGCGGAAGTCCATCTTGTTTGGATGAGGGTATCAGAGTTGACCAACATCACCACTTCCATTTTTCCAATTTGGGTAACGCTATCATTGATGGTCTTCATCTGAGTACTGTCTAATCCTTCCATCCAGGCAGGCCATCGATTAACTGAAGAGAGCCAGGGAAGTACGGTTGAAGGTGGAGCGGGGAGATCAATGGCACGGGAAACGATCGTTTGGGAGGGCATCAGGAGGCCCATCAATACTAAAAGAAAGAACAATACAATTAACCCAATGATAAATCCTTTGATGAGTCGCATGATCAATCCCACTTGAAAGTTTTAAAAGCAATGGCATATACCACAATTGCCCAAATGCCGAGAATGGCCAGCTCATTCAGGCAAGCGGAAAGGTTGGCTCCTTCAAATGCAATGTTGCGCATGGCATTGTTGAAATGGGTAAGCGGTAAAATTTTACAAATTGGCTGCAACCATCCTGGAAATGTTTCGATGGGGAAAAAGGTACCTGCCAATAAAAATTGAGGTAGGGTGATCAGGTTGGCAAAGGGAGGAATGGTACTTTCGGTTTTGGCCAATCCACTTACAATAAATCCAAAGCCCATAAAAAGCAGCAGAGCCAGCAAACTCAGCACCATGATCTGCAAGAAGGTCAGCCAACCATGCACCAGGGTGAAGTCAAAAGCAAAATGACCTACCCCAATGATGATAACAGCGGTCATCAACTGAAACAAAACCCTGCTGGTGGCTTCCCCCAAAATGATGAAAGGTTTTTGGATCGGGGTTGCATAGAATCTTTTTAGCACCAATTGTTGCCGCAGATTGAAAAACAGAAAGGCAACCCCAAATACGCCGGAACTTAAAAGGGAAAAACCCAATTGTCCTGGCAAAATAAAATCAATGGTCCTATAAATCCTCCCCGGAATTTTTTGTACCTGGCTATTAACCATTGCGATGGTTGGAGTGCCCGGATAGGTTTGCTGGTTGATGCCGGAGATAATGGCATTGAGAATGGAAGTAAGTACCTGAAGGTTTTGCGGATTGACTGCATCCGAACTTTGCAGGTCGATGAAAAAAGGTGGATTGTTCAATTGGGAAGGACGAATCGTAACAATAGCAGTAATCCTGCCTTTCTCCAGGTCTTCGCGCAATAATTGAGGAGATTTATCAACTATCCGAATACCCGGTGTCTGACGGATAGCTGCATATACCGGATTGGAAGTATCGGAATTTCCGGTGAAGGCAATGCTAACGGAAATTTTTCCGCTCCCACCAATGAATCCAAATACTAGTATAAAAATTAAGGGAAAGGCAATACTGAAAAGTACGGCTGAAGGACTTCTAAAGATAGCCCGCAAACTTCCCTTGGTGATGGCCAGCATGGCTTTCAGCTGGCTGTACTTGGATTCCATGCGCTTTTCGTTCAGGAGGAGTTATCTGATTTCGAAGGTGAAAGGTAATTTGGCCTGAGGCGTTCCTGCCATCGATCGTATTTTTTTTCCTTCCTGTATCCAACGTAGGGTTACTTCATCTAATTCTTCGCGAATGAATTTTTGACGAATAGATTTTTCTGCACTACCGGTAATTTTTTCGATGAAAGATTTTTTCTCAGGATATTCTCTTACACTATAGGAATTCAATTTAGCCAAACGACCGGCACAATTGACAGCATCCTGCAGGGTACCGATCCTGTCTACCAGACCGACCGTGAGGGCTCTGTTACCTGTCCATACCCGACCCTGCGCGATGGTGTCGACACTTTCAACCGATTTCTTTCTACCGGCCGCAACACGGGATTTGAAGGTGAAATAAGTAGAGTCGATAGAAGATTGAATGAATTTCTTTTCCGGCTCCGTAAGTGCTCGGTCGAGACCACCCAGATCTGCATAAGGACCAGTTTTTACCCGATCAAAGGTTACACCGATTTTATTATTGAAGAATTTTTCGAGATTGGGTATGATACCAAATACCCCAATAGAACCTGTAATGGTATTTTCATTTGCAAAGACAGAATCTGCGTTGCAGGAAATATAATAACCACCGGAAGCAGCTACATCACCCATACTCACGACCACCGGTTTTTCTTTTTTCAAAAGTTCCAGTTCCCGCCACATCACATCACTCGCCAATGCCGAACCGCCCGGAGAATTTACCCGCAATACTACTGCCTTGATACTGTTATCGAGTCGGAGTTTTCGGAAAATTGTCCGATAAGCATCACTTCCAACAATTCCTTCAGATTCATCACTACCATCAATATCACCATCGGCGAATACGATTGCCAGGCGACTGCTACCCGATTGCCGATAATCGGCTGACAGGGCATAGTTATGAAAAGTTACAAAATTGATTTTATCATTCGCCGCATTACCGATTTTCTTGTTAAGCAAAGACTTAAACTGATCATCATACAACAAATCATCAACCAACCGGTTGTTTTTGGCATCGGCAGCAGTTTGAATGGCACCGGTAACTGCCAGGTTTCTAAGTAAGGCGGTATCCAACTGTCGGGAACGTCCAATAGAAGCAAGCATGTGATGGTAGAGATCTCCAAGCCAGACACTCGTTTGCAGGCGATTGGCATCAGTCATTTTATATTCACGGAATGGCTCGGTAGCACTCTTGAATTTACCCGCATAAAAAATCTGTAGCTGAACATCTAATTTTTCAAGCATCCCCTTTAAGAAGAACAGGTTAGAAGACATACCAAAAAACTCCATTCCGCCTTGCGGATGTATGGCAACAAAATCACTCACACTCGTCACATAGTAGGATTTTTGAGACATCACTTCCCCATATGACCAGATGAATTTTTTACTACTCCGGAAATCTTCCAGTGCCTTACGTATCTCTTCACTCGCAGCAAATCCATTGCCATTTCCGGCACCTTTAATATAAATTCCCTTGATCAGGGTATCAGTTTTTGCCACTTTGATCATTCGAACCATGTCGTACAAAGAAGGAATTTCTTTATCGGTGGTATTCATGAAGGCAGCAAAAGGATCTTCCTTGCTTTGTTCAGGGAAAGTCTCCGAAAGATCCAGCACCAGCACAGAGCGGGGTTTTATTTCGGGAACATCGGAGGAGGAGGAAGCAATCACTCCAATAATTCCGATAAACAGAAAGAATGCCAGCACAGTAAAAACGATTAAAGCCAGCAGAGAGGCGAAGAAAATTTTAAAAAAGTTTTTCATGATCTTCCTTTAGTACAGTTTCAAATAAATACAACGCAGGATCGGGGTAAAGTTACCACAACCCATCCAACTACGACCATAAAATCAGTATTTTCGACCAACAGAATGGTTGGAGTTGAATAAAGTTCCCAATTCCCGCAAAGGTGCATCAGAATATGGCAGAAAAGCTACAAAAATCTATCCAAAGGGCTTATTTACTGATGGGTGGCAATATGAACAGGCCCGAAAGACAGTTGATGCAGGCCCGACAACTCATTCATGATCGATGTGGTCCGGTACTTTTATCCAGTAGTATCTTCCAGACCGCTGCCTGGGGGCCTATCCCACAACCCAATTTTCTCAATCAAGCCCTGATCATCTGCCCCCGCCTCTCTCCCGAAAATTTAATGGCAGCCTTGCTGCAGATTGAACAGGATATGGGCAGGATAAGAACTGAAAAAATGGGGCCCAGAACAATAGATATCGATATTTTATTAATCGATGACCAAATAATTCAATTACCGAATCTCGTGGTTCCCCATCCTTTGTTGACTGAAAGAAGATTCGCACTCATGCCATTGGAAGAGATTGCTCCCTTTCTCCTGCATCCCATCACCGGAAAAACGATTCGACACCATTTACATCATTGCACTGATTCGGGTGATGTGCAAAAAAAACCGGGTTGGCTTGGCTAAGGAAAAGTAATTTTACCGCCCGGCATGAAACATCACTTTATTACGATAGAAGGAAACATTGGTGCAGGCAAAACTACCCTGAGCCATTTACTGGCAAAACACTATAATGCAAGACTGGTATTGGAAGAGTTTGCAGAAAATCCCTTCCTGGCAAAATTCTACGAACAACCCCAGCAATATGCTTTTCCGGTGGAGTTATTTTTTATGGCAGAAAGGTATAAGCAACTCAAGGAGATGGTGCACAACAAAGATCTGTTCCAGAGTGTCACGGTTTCTGATTACCTGTTCACCAAATGCCTGCTTTTTGCTAAGGTGAACCTGCCGGAAGAGGAATTCAGGCTTTACCAGAAACTATTTGACATCATTCACCAGCAATTGTTGTTTCCGGATATCGTCATTTATTTGCATGCCCCCGTTCAGCGATTGCAACAAAATATCCGCAAGCGGAATCGTTCTTATGAACAGAATATTCCCGACGAATACCTTTTTCACTTGCAGGAAACCTATACCAGTTATATCAAACAGCACAACATCACCACCATCTTCATTGATGCAGCCAATGCCGATTTTATCGACAACCCTGCCCACTTGCAGGTAGTGATTGACGCGCTGGAAAAAGACATTGAGCAGGGACAGCATTATTTTAGTTTGCCGGGATAATGATTACCTTGTTGAAGGAAAAAAAATATGCCATCATTGTTGAAAGGTAATGACCCCTATGCCGCCTTGCGGGTGACTGAATTCAGGCACCTGATGACAGGCAGGTTTCTCTTCATCATGGGACTTCGCATGATGGGTACCCTGGTGGGCTGGTGGGTATATGAACTGACCAATGATCCCTTTGCCATCGGACTGATCGGGCTGGCTGAAGTCATCCCGGCTGTATCTCTATCGCTCTATGCCGGTCATGTGATTGATACCAGTGAAAAAAGAAAGTTGTTACTGCGCGGAGTGATTGCCTATTTGTGTTGTGCAATAGTGCTGGCTGTTTTATCGGGTTGGGGGAAAAGCTTGATGAGCGCACCCATGATTGCATTCATTATTTATACTGTCATTTTTATGACCGGTATCTTCAGGGCTTTTACCGGCCCTACATTCGGTACCCTGATGGGTCATATCATTCCCCGTGAACTACTGGCCAATGCCACTACCTGGAACCAGGGCATCTGGCTCGCCGCTTCTGTGCTGGGGCATGCGATAGTGGGGTTTCTGATTGTAGGTCTGGGCAATACCGGAGCATTGGTGGTGATTTGTTCATTGGTGACCATTGGCTTTTTCTATCTG
>JBIIRN010000108.1:0-6608 GCA_044341525.1 Sediminibacterium sp.
CGGGAATTTAAAACAGCCGAAAAGATTGAGGCCTACATGAAAGAGTTTGGCATTGAGACCCGTCGGCTGGCAGGAACGGGCGTAGTAGGTATTCTCAAAGGCGGCAAACCGGGTGGCGTAGTTGGTTTGCGGGCAGATATCGATGCATTGCCGGTAACAGAACGCAATGATCTGCCCTATCGATCTAAAGCTACTGGTGAGTATAACGGACAAACAGTCGGCGTGATGCACGCCTGTGGACACGATACCCATATTGCCATGTTACTGGGAACTGCCAAAGTTTTATCACAAATGAAAAAAGAAGTGCCCGGTACAGTTGTTTTTATATTCCAACCCGCTGAGGAAGGTCCGCCCGGCAATGAAGAAGGTGGCGCCCCCCTCATGATTAAGGAAGGTCTGATGGATAATCCTGTTATGGATGCTGTCTTTGGGATTCATATCAAATCTGAAATTGAAGCCGGAAAGATTGGATATAAATCTGGCAGTTTCATGGCTTCCTCTGATTGGTTCACCATCAAAGTGAAAGGAAAGCAGACACATGGCGCAAATCCGTGGAAGGGTATTGATCCAATTGTGGTTAGTGCTGCTATTATTCAAAATCTTCAGACGATCGTTAGCAGACAGACTGATCTTTCAAAAGCTCCTGCAGTTATCACTGTAGGAAAAATTAACAGTGGTGTACGCCCCAACATTATTCCTGAAGAATCTGTGATGGAGGGAACTATTCGAACCCTGGATCCTGAAATGCAAAAAGAGGTGCATCAAAAAATAAAGCGCATGGCAGAACAAACCGCTGCTGCTTATGGTGCAACGGCAGAAGTGAGCATCGATACCAAAACCCTCGTAACCTATAACCAACCCGCACTGGTTGCCCGTTCCCTTCCCTCCTTACAAAAAGCGCTTGGTGAGCAAAACGTTATGGAGATAGATTGGGAAACAGGTGCTGAAGATTTTTCATTCTACGGCACAAAAGCTCCTTCCTTTTTCATGTTCCTGGGCGCACGTAATCCGTCTTGGTCCGCCAAACAAGCTTTTCCACACCATACCCCTGATTTTTTATTAGACGATAGTAAACTGGATGCCGGTGTAAAAGTATTTTGTCGGTTGGTTTTTGATTTTGTACCCCCCGTATCCCGTTGATTTAATCATGAATACCCCTAACCCAACTCCCGCAGCTGCAGGCTATTACTTCCCTGCTGAATTTCATCCGCATGAAGCTACCTGGTTGAGTTGGCCCCACAAGGAAGCCAGCTGGCCTGGAAAGATTGATACCATCTTCGCTCCCTATAGCGAATTTGTGGCCTACCTCTCCAAAAGTGAAAAGGTAAGAATCAATGTAGCAGACGCTACCATGCAGGAATTCGCTATCCGTCACCTCGAAACAGCCGGTGTGGTGATGAGTCAGGTTGAATTTTTCTTTCATCCCACCAACGATGCCTGGTGCCGAGATCATGGTCCTGCCTTCCTGATCAATCCTGCTGCCGCCCAAAAAAAGGTGGTGGTAGATTGGGGCTATAATGCCTGGGGGAATAAATATCCCCCCTTTGATCTCGATGATGTGATCCCTACCTCCATTGCCCGTCATTTTCAATTACCGGTTTATCATCCCGGAATTGTCATGGAAGGTGGTTCTGTTGAATTCAATGGCAAGGGAACACTGATGACTTCTACCGCGTGTCTGCTTAATCCCAACCGAAACCCCCATCTTTCACAGGAACAGATAGAACAATACCTGCGGGATTATTATGGTGTCAATCAGATCCTTTGGGTAGATGAAGGAATTATTGGGGATGATACCGATGGTCACATCGATGATACCGTTCGATTCGTAAATGAGGATACGGTGATTGCAGTGGTGGAGCAGAATACCGGGGATGAGAATTATGAACTGCTGCAACAGAATCTCCGGCAATTGTCAAAAATGAGGTTGACAGATGGTCGTTCGCTTCATATCGTTGAACTCCCTATGCCGAGGGCGGTTGTCTATGAAGATCAACGACTTCCGGCGTCTTACGCTAATTTTTATATAGCAAACCGGTACGTAATTGTTCCCACCTTTCGATGTGACCTCGATGATCGGGCTTTGCAAATCATTAGCGACTGTTTCCCCGATAGGAAAACAGTGGGCATAGATTCGACCGATATCATTTGGGGACTGGGCAGTTTTCATTGCCTCAGCCAGCAAGAGCCCCTGGTTTAACCGGTGACGGTTAAAGTAGTTCCACTTACCGCTACTGTAAACACTTTCAGTGGCCCTGTTTGTTGTCCACCCACATTGGCACCTGAGGTGTTGAAAATGGCACCGTGGTTAGGGCATATAAATTGATTATTGTTAGCAGAAAAGTTGATGTTGGTTCCCTGATGGGTGCAGGATTCCTGAACGGCAACAAAGGAACTGGGTTGATTGGCAGCAGCCAGTCGGGCAACGATAACACCGCTTTGAGAGAGCGATGATCCAACTGCCAATAGTTGGGTACTCAGGTTGATGGTGAAATTCACATTCGACGGAGGTACAGGTGCATTTCCTCCCCCTTCATTTGATTTAGAACAGGCGGCAGCCATGCAGGCAGTGCAGGCAACAGCTACCGGAGCAGTCAGGGTTCCCAGGAATTCTCTTCTTTTCATACGGCTGGTTTTAAAGTTGAAGATATTTTATTTTGCCTTCCTCCCAGGTACCTGAAGCCATTTCGGGTAAAAATACCATCCTGTTCCAGCATGATCCGAATTTCTTTTTTCCACTCAGGAATATAGGTAGCTGCATTTAGTTCGATGGAATAAGCGGTATTATAAAAGAAGGGATAATCTCCCGATCCGGGAACACCCTGCTGCTGATCCCATAGTCCGATGGTAGGTCCGGCGGCATGACCATGAAATCCAATCGGATGTGAATATATGGTGGCTTTGATGTTTTCAGCACTGGCTTTGGCTAAAGCATTCGACAGTACCTGGTTACCGGTTCTGTTTTCTTTGAACTGCTCTGTTAAGATGTCTTGCAGCCGATTGGCTTTTTCAAATGCCTGCTTCAAAGAAGCGGGAACAGTTTTTTCACCGGGTAATAAAAGGTAGGCATGTTCCTGGATATCAGTTTGCAATCGCAGATAACTAATACCGATATCTACGTGTAATAAATCACCCGGTAATATGATCTGTGATTTGGGTCGGTTAGAAAAGGCCTTTAGATGATTGAATTCAACCGAATCACTTCTCTGAATAGATACGGTCGGATGAAACCAGGTATCCAGTCCCGCATCCCGAATTCGTTGGCGAAACCACCATACAAGATCATCGGTCGATGTAACACCCGGAGTAATAATTTTTTCTGAAAACCCTTCTTTGATAATGGCATGAGTCAGTTGAATCAATTTAGGATATAGTGCTATCTCCCGATCTGTTCTTGTTTCCAGCCAGGCGACGGAAAGTTTTTCTGCAGACACTACTTTCTTTTTTAAACTATCCGGCAGGTACTGCATGAACAAATCATATTCTGTTTTAGCTATTCCGTCTGCATGACCGAATTCCTTTGAATAATTCAATCCAATTTTAGAAGGACGCTTACTTGCTATGAGTTGAACCAATGCTTCCCATTGGTTCGGATATTTCTGCATATCCCAGGAACCGGGGATGGAACTGCCGACTGCATATCGGGCGATGGCATGTTTGTCTACCTTTCCGGTGGAAGGATTGAGTGAAAATACCAGCATGGTTCTTCTTCTCGCCGAAAGCCATTCCGCAGGTAAGAGGGTCTTTAGTACCGGATCTTCATTGTATTCTCTGGAAATCAATACCCAACAATCAATGTTTGTTCTTTTCATCAATTCAGGAAGTAGTTGTTCCAGTCTTTCCTGTAGCAATTCATCCATTAAAGCAGATTGATCACGAACGGATAAAACTTCCTGCGCAGCTATCGAAAATGAGGCTGTCAATAGGCAAAAGCCAATGATCCATTTTTTCATACAAGTATTTTTTTACTATTCCTCTTATACAACACAAATGTAAGGGTCTGCTTGAATCCTATCAGGCATTCAATTCAGTCGTTCGCAAGGCCTGCCTGGGAATGATAAAACTGATTAGGTCATCGAGCGTAATATTGGCGCGGGTACAGGCATCGGTAATGTCATCTCGGGAAACCCCAGCCGCAAAAGCTTTGTCCTTCAGCCTCTTTTTTACTCCCTTGGCATCCATATCTACATATCCTCCCGGACGCATCAATGAATACGCGTGGATGAATCCCGATAATTCATCAAATGCATAAAGCATTTTATCCATATCGGTCTCCGGTTCCACTCCAAAATGTATAGGTCCATGTGAGGCGATGGCACGAATAATTTCAGGGTCTATATTTTTTTCTTCCAACGCCTCTACAATCTTTTTACAATGGGTATCCGGCCATTGGTCCCAATCTGCATCATGTAATATTCCTGCCATCTCCCAGCGCCAGGCATCTGCCTCTGATAGTGCGGCCTTCTCCAAAGCCCAGCATCGCATCAGGTGCCCCACTTGCAACATATGAAGTTGTAATCGGGGATTCAATACCCAGCTATTGAGCCAGTGCATCACTTCTTCCCTACTCAGAACCTGTCCCCTGTTCTCCGGGTTTCCAAAACTTGTTCTTCCCAATAACATCGACATATTTTTCTTTTTTTTTCAAAGTTAGGTAGCTACTTTCACTTACCAATCAAAGCGTTGATTCCCTTGAAACAGCCACACAAATTACTTCATCAGTTCTCATTTTTTTTCTTATTGATTATTTTTTCAGGACTGATTTCCTGTCACCCCAACCCCTATCGGGCCAGCAATCGAATGCAACGGCAGCAATTGCGGCAAATGATCAGGGGTATTAGGGAGGAACCTACCCTGCCGGTATCTGATTCAATTACCCAGCCGCCTTATTGGGTGGGAACCACGAATTTTAACTGGAGAAGACCCGGGTATGTGATTATCCACCATACAGCCCAGAATGCCTGTGAACAGACGCTCCGCACTTTTATCACGCCTTCCGCTCAGGTGAGCGCTCATTATGTGATTTGTAAAGATGGAACCCTTCATCACATGCTCAGCGACTTTCTTCGGGCCAACCATGCCGGCGTCAGCAGATGGGGTAACATGACCGATATCAATTCACTTTCCATCGGAATTGAATTAGATAACAATGGCTTTGAACCCTTTGATAGTCTGCAGATCAATAGTCTGCTGAGTCTGTTGGGTAACCTTAAAAAACAATACAATCTGCCTCCGGCACATTTTATCGGACATGGCGATATTGCCCCTACGCGCAAGAATGATCCCAATTTTCGTTTTCCCTGGAAATTGTTGGCAAGCCGTGGATTTGGGCTTTGGTATAGTGATTCCCTGGCGAATATCCCCCAGGATTTTAACCACTTGCAGGCCTTACGCATAATTGGTTACGACATGCGAGATACGACTGCTGCCATTCGGGCTTTTAAGCGGCATTTTATGCAGGATACTACCCGTCGGCTCACAGAAGCCGATAAACAAGTACTTTTCGACCTGCAGCGTAAATATTTCTAAGCATTGCTAAAGTTTTCTAATCATTTTTCAACATTTTTTCATCCTAACGATTGTTAGCTTACTTTTGTGAAAAATAGTAAAGTAGTATGGATTTTCAGTTATCGGAAGAGCACCAAATGATTCGCCAGGCAGCTCGTGATTTTGCAAAAAATGATTGTTTGCCGGGTGTTATTGAAAGGGATGAACACCAACGCTTTCCACTTGAGCAGGCAAAAAAATTAGCTTCCCTGGGTTTTATGGGCATGATGGTGGATCCTGCCTATGGAGGTGCCGGAATGGATACGGTTAGCTACGTATTGGCCATGGAAGAGATTAGTAAAGTTGATGCCAGTACCAGTGTATGCATGAGCGTAAATAATAGCCTGGTGTGTTATGGACTGGAAGCGTTTGGTACGGAAGAACAAAAGCAAAAATACCTGACTCCTTTGGCAAGAGGTATGAAGGATGATCAATTATATATTGGTGCTTTTTTATTGAGTGAACCGGAAGCAGGCAGTGATGCCACCAGTCAGCAAACTACCGCTGAAGACAAGGGCGATCATTATTTGCTCAATGGTACTAAGAACTGGATCACCAATGGTTCTTCTGCGTCAGTGTATCTGGTAATAGCTCAGACAGATCCTGCCAAAGGAAGTAAGGGTATCAACGTATTTATCGTAGAAAAAAATTCTCCCGGTGTAACGGTAGCTGCCAAAGAAAATAAATTGGGTATCAGGGGAAGTGATACGCATTCCATCTTGTTTAATGATGTGGTAGTACCCAAAGAAAATCGCATCGGTGCAGACGGATTCGGCTTCACTTTTGCCATGAAGACATTAGCAGGTGGTCGAATCGGTATCGCTGCTCAGGCACTGGGCATTGCTTCCGGAGCTTATGAATTGGCACTGGCATATAGTAAGCAGCGCAAGGCATTCGGAAAAGAAATCATGCACCACCAGGCCATTCAGTTCAAGCTGGCTGACATGGCCACCCGCATCGAAGCCGCGCGATTACTTTGTATGAAAGCTGCCTGGGAGAAAGACCAGGGACTTGATTATACCCTGAGTTCTTCGATGGCTAAAGTAGCAGCCAGCGAAACT
>JBIIRN010000167.1:0-4757 GCA_044341525.1 Sediminibacterium sp.
AGCCGGTACGCGTATACCGGGGCATGCCGATTGGTCAACTGATTTATTTTCCGGTGGAAGGAGAAATTGAAATTCGTTATAACCAAAAGGCAAATGCCAAATACAGCGGTCAGCCGGATAAGCCCATCGAAAGCATGATGTGGAAGAACAGTTTTTGATTAACCGATCTATTTCTTTTTTCCATTCGTTCGTTCATACGCCAATACCCAGCCGACTACTTCCCGGTAGCTTTGTAATCCCCCGGATTGACCATTCATGCGCAAATACTGAGCATACATTTCATTGAATGCGGGGGTAACCCTATGCCTCCTCTTGCGAAAGAAATCACGGATGGCCTGCCTATCGGATTTCACCAAAGTATCCAGTCTGCGGGCATTCTCCTGTAGTTGCTTCCTTAGGCCGGCACTATCACCTTCCAGGGCATGCATACGCCAGAGTTCCATCTGTACCTGGTCATAAATATCTAAGGCAGCAGAATACCTTAATCGGGCATCTTCCGCAGAAGTGGCAGCGAGCCATCCGATAAAACTGGCTTCGCTTTCCCGGGCGTATCCTATCTGATGGGCTGCTTCATGACAGGCGATATAAGGCAAAATTATGGCGGGCAATTCTCCCCTGATCTGTGCTTCCCCGGTGAATGGATTATAATAACCGGTATACCCTATCCAGTCCCCAAAAGCGGCGAACATTGAATTTTTCAGTGAGGGAAACTTCCAGTCAAGTTCAGGATATTGTTTCGAAATTGATTGATAAGCCCGAATGGTGAGCTGCCTGATTTCGGGAAATGTAAGCGAAGGCAAACTATCGCCGGGTATGCTGGCTCGCTGCGAATTCAATTCCCCTATCAAGTGGTCATTCAGATCCCTCAATTCTTTCAATGTGTATTTCGCTTCTCCCATTTTCCATGTCTCACCAACCGAGGGACGATCATAGTGCAATCCCCAAAACAATTTAAAAATAAGGTACACCCATAACATTCCGACCACGCCAAGTTCGATGGACCTCATCCAATAAATGGATTTTTTTTCCACCACAAATAAGAAGAGAAAACGGGTCAGAAAAAAAATAGCGAATAGAGTGATTCCTGCATAGAGCAGATCCCCCCAGGAAAAGGGTACCAGGGAAGTGAACCAACGCAGAGGTACACTGAAAAGGGGGTAGATACCCCGGGAATAATAATGCTCCACTGCTGATGGGAAGCAGGAAAAAAGCAAAACCGCCCCCCCTGCTGCCAGTAAATATCGCCGGTGCCTTAAGAAATTGATTAAACTGTCCCCCAACTGCTTCATATTTGCAAATATCTGCATAAAGGCCTGAACCCGCTAAGGGTCGGGGAATCAATAACTTGAGATATTATTGGTGGTTCACCTCATTTATCGTACCTTTGCCCACCCTAAATGGACCGTTATGAGCCAGCGCCGGGAATTTGAGATAGCGTTTGTTGGGCTGAAACCGGGGTTGCATCATTACGAGTACAGGGTGGAAGATAAGTTCTTTGTTTCTTTTGGGCCCCAGGAATTCAGTCACTGTGAAGCCAATATCCGCCTGACGCTGGATAAAAAAACCGGCTTCATGCAGCTGAAATTCGATATTGACGGATCTGTACAGGGTATCTGCGACAAATGTGGAAATTCCATTCCGCTGCAGTTGTGGGATGAATTTTCCCTGTTGGTAAAACTGGTAGACGACCCGGATACGATGAATGAGCAGGAAGAAGATCCTGATGTATTTTATATCGGACGCGGCGAAAGCCATCTCTACCTGACCAACTGGATCTATGAATTCATTATCCTGAGCATACCTTTTCAAAAGATATGCGCTGATGCGGAAAAAGGAGGACCCTATTGTAACAAAGAAGTGCTGGAGAAATTGAGGCAACTGGAACAGGGTGTAAAGAGCGAAAACAAGAACATATGGAAGGGGCTTGATCAATTCAAAGACCTTTCCGATAATAATTGACCATCTAAATTTGATGATATGCCGAATCCGAAACGCAGACACTCCCAGCAGAGAAGTGCCAAAAGAAGAACTCATTACCTGGCTGAAGAAGTGACACTGAGCAAAGACGCTACTACCGGAGAAAACCATGTACGTCACCGCGCTCACGTGAGTGAAGGAAAATTGTACTACAAAGGAAAACTCGTGGCCGAAAAAGCCCCGTTGAAAGCCTGATTGTCAGTATAATTGTTCATTGCCAACATGAGTATGCACATCGGTCTTGACATGATGGGTGGGGATTTTGCCCCTCTCGAAGCAGTCAAAGGACTCCAAGAATTTTTATCCGGTAATACCTGGAATCTCACCATTCATTGTATCGGTGACGAGAAATTGTTGCTTCCCCTATTTGATGCCCACCACATCGACACTGCCACTATTAAAATCGTTCATGCAGAAGAAGCCATCGGCTACCATGAACACCCTACCAAAGCACTTCGCGAAAAAACACAGTCCTCAATAGCAATCGGCTTTCGAATGCTCGCCATGGGTGAATTGGATGCATTCATCAGTGCCGGTAATACAGGAGCCATGCTGGTAGGTGCCATGTTCAGCATTAAACCTATCGAAGGAGTTCTGAGACCCACCATTTCTTCCGTGATTCCCAAACTGAATGGTTCCACCGGTTTGTTACTGGATGTCGGTCTGAACGCAGACTGCAAGCCGGAACAATTGAACCAATTTGCCATACTGGGTAATCTCTATGCCAAACACATCCTGCAAATTGATCAACCTAAGGTAGCCCTCATGAACGTGGGCGAGGAAGAAGGAAAAGGAAATCTGCTGGCACAAGCTTCCTATCCCCTGCTCAAAGAAAACAAACACATCCATTTCATCGGCAACATCGAGGGTCGCGATATTTTTACTGATAAAGCTGATGTGATTGTCTGCGATGGCTTCACGGGTAATATCTTGCTTAAAATGGCTGAATCAGTGTACGACCTGACCATCAAAAGAGGAATACAAGACGAATATTTCAGCCGCTTTCACTATGAAAATTATGGCGGTACTCCCGTTCTCGGGGTAGCCAAACCTGTGATCATCGGCCACGGTATCAGTCATGCCCTCGCCTTCAACAACATGATCCGCCTGGCCTGTAAAATGGTCGAACGCGATATTTGCGGTAAAATTTCTCAGGAATTACTCTCCTGATTCCCTCCTCTTTCTTTCCATCATAAAAAGCTAACTTTGTACAAACAACCGTTAGTTTATGTGGTTAAATAATGTGCTGGAGACCATCGGTAATACCCCTCTGATCCGGCTCAACAAGGTCAGCAAAGAATTGCCCTGCACCCTGTTGGCGAAAGTAGATTATTTCAATCCGGGTAACTCCATCAAAGACCGAATGGCATTGAAAATGGTGGAAGTAGCCGAACAGGAAGGCAAACTGAAACCGGGCGGCACCATCATCGAAGGAACCAGTGGTAATACGGGTATGGGACTTGCACTGGCGGCCTGTGTGAAAGGTTATCATTGCATTTTTGTGACCACTGATAAACAATCAAAAGAAAAAGTAGATATACTCAAAGCCCTGGGTGCGGAAGTGATTGTTTGTCCGACCAATGTTTTACCCCAAGACCCCCGCAGTTATTATAGTGTAGCCAAAAGACTGGCACAGGAAATACCGAATTCGATGTATATGAATCAGTATGATAACCTGGCCAACCGGCAGGCACATTACGAAAGTACAGGTCCGGAAATATGGGAACAAACAGAAGGAAAAATCACACACCTCGTATGTACAGCCGGCACTGGCGGAACCATCACCGGCACTGCCATGTACCTGAAAGAAAAAAATCCGAATATCCAGATCTGGGCGATTGATGTCTATGGATCCCTGCTCACCAAATATTATAAAACAGGTGAGATTGATATGAATGAAGTACATCCTTATATCTCAGAGGGCTTTGGGGAAGATTTTGTTCCGGGCAACTACGATATGCGCTACATCGATCATTTCGAACAGGTCACAGATAAAGATGGTGCGGTTATGGCCCGGCGCATAGCGCGGGAAGAAGGGCTCTTTTGCGGCTACAGTGCAGGAAGTTGTTTACAGGGTCTGATGCAGTTGAAGGACAGACTGAAAAAAGACGATCTGGTCGTATGTATTTTTCATGACCATGGTACCCGCTATATTGGAAAGATTTACAATGATCAGTGGATGATGGAAAGGGGCTTCCTGGAAGTAAAGACCTTCAAAGACATCGTTAACGGCCGCCGGGGTAAATCATTGCTTACACTGGAATTCTCTGATACAGTTGCTGCAGCAGTGGAGATGATGAAAAAATATAACATTGAACACATCCCATTAACGAAAGATGGGCACATTACCGGTGCCGTGAGTGAGAACGGACTCTTCCAGAAAGTTTTCAGCAACCCCGATATACGGCACGAACAACTGGCACAAGTGGCAGAGCCACCTTACCCGGTCGTTCCTTTTGAAACCCCTGTTGAAAAACTGGGACAACTCATCAACAAGGAAAATGGCGCCGTATTGGCTAAAGATGAAAAAGGTGAATTCCACATTGTCACCAAATACGATGTGATTCAAACCCTGGCTCAATGATTGAGCATTCAATGCTAACATCCGTTTGTAATCAATGCAGTAAATTGCTGTCGATTTAGTGCAGTTAAAAAAAACACATTTATGGGAAAATATAGTGCCGGCGTATTATTCGGAGATGAATTAGCAGCTTTGTATGAGGATGCCAAAAAAAATCAATTTGCCTTACCGGCAGTGAATGTAACCGGATCAAATACGA
>JBIIRN010000109.1:0-6505 GCA_044341525.1 Sediminibacterium sp.
GGGCTTGTGCTATTCCCGACAAGAGGCAACTTAAAAATAATAAGCTAATCGAATTCTTCCGCATAAAACAAGCTCGTTTGGACTACAAATATGTACAAAAAACACATTAGTTTTATCAAATTAAATTAAAGAAGGAACCAACCTGCCTTTTCCCCTTTTATTTTACCCCAGCGTAAAAGTTGATCATCATGCAACGCCGAACTAGTTTTTTACAGAACCTCATCCTCTTGTCACTTACCTGCGGATGCCTATTTTTTAACCAATTATCCGCTCAGGTCAGCCGGGTTGAACCCTTGAATTGGTTCATTGGTATGAAAAACCCCCGCCTCCAACTGATCGTGGAAGGTCCGGCGATCGGCACAGCAAAACCTTCGCTCCGCTATCCCGGAGTTACCATCGAAAAAATTACCCCTGCCGACAGCAAGAATTATATTTTCATTGACCTGCTCATCCAACCCGGTGCACGTGCCGGTAAACTTCCTATTGTCTTCCATCATTCAAATCAAAAAAAAGACACCCTTCACTACGAGCTATTAGCCCGGCAACGTAACCCACGTGATTTGAAAGGGTTCCAATCTACCGATGTAGTATACCTGATCATGCCCGATCGGTTTGCCAATGGAGATCCATCGAATGATGTGGTGCCAGGCATGAAGGAAAACCAGGTTCGTCGCAACTTCCCCGGAGGAAGACATGGAGGTGACCTGCGCGGCATCATCAATCACTTGGATTACATCAAAGACATGGGCTTCACCGCCATTTGGTGTACGCCGCTGTTGGAAAACAATATGGCCGGGTATTCTTATCATGGCTATTCCATTACCGATCATTACCGGATAGATCCGCGGTATGGTACCATGGAAGATTATAAAGAGCTGGCGGTGAAAGCAAGAGAGAAGGGCATCAAACTCATCTTCGATGAAGTACTGAACCATTGCGGAAGTGAACACCGCTGGATGAAGGATCTGCCAATGAAAAACTGGATCAACAAGGCCGATTCCTTTCAAATTACTACCCACAAAAGAACCACCAACCAAGACCTGTATGCTTCCAGCTATGATAAAGACTTAATGACACGAGGCTGGTTTGACAAAACCATGCCCGATATGAATAGCGAAAATCCGCTGGTAGCGAATTACCTCATCCAACGTAGTATCTGGTTTACGGAAACACTACAGTTAGGAGGAATTCGCCAGGATACTTATGGTTACAGCAACAAAGATTTTTTGCAAAAATGGAGCTGTCGCATGATGGAAGAATATCCCAACTTCAGCATGGTTGGGGAAGAATGGAGCTACAATCCACTGATCGAATCTTATTGGCAAAAAGGTAAAAAGAACCACGACGGTTATCAGAGCTGCCTGAATACCGTGATGGATTTTCCCCTGCAACAAGCACTGACCATTGGGATTCGGGAAAAAGAAATTCCCTGGGCCTCCAACGGTTTGACCCGCTTGTATGAAGCTCTGGCCAACGACTTCGCTTATGCCAATCCCAACCAAATGCTGGTCTTCGGTGATAACCACGATATGGATCGGCTCTTCACGCAATTGAATGAAGATACAGCGCTCATGAAAATGGCCATCACTTACCTGCTCACCATGCGGGGGATCCCTCAGTTTTTGTATGGAACGGAGATATTGGCTTCCAATTCCAGCCATCCGAATGACCATGGACATATTCGCATTGATTTTCCAGGGGGCTGGGCGGGAGATAGTGCGAATGCTTTCACCGGGAAGGGACTCACCCCCGCACAACAAAACATGCAAGGTTTTATGCGAGCTATGTTGCATTGGAGAAAACAACACCCTGCCATTACTTCCGGTAAAACCCTGCACTTCGCCCCCTACGATGGTATTTATGTTTATTTCCGCTACCTGCCTGGTGAGACCCTGATGGTGGTGATGAACCGAAATGAAAAAGAAATGCAACTCGATACCCGTCGCTTCGCGGAAATTCTTCCCCGACAGGGCATGGCTACCCGCTTGTTCAGCGAGGAAAAAATTTCACTGAACCAACCCCTCTCTCTTCCACCTAAAACAGCAGTTGTTTTTGAAATCCACCCGGGAAAAAACCACTGATATGAATTGGAAATATATATCCTAACAGTCATTAGTTTCAGTGCATTTCATTTAGATTTGCGCCTGAAATAATGACTTGCCATGAAAATTTTACAAGACACGTACGCCGACGGTTTTTTTGACGTCAGCGCTTCCCATGGATTTCTACCCAGTACAACTCCGCTTGCGGAATTGCCTGAAACCTACCGTCCTTTGCAGGAACTGCTCGACCAAATGCCGGTCGTAAAGGAAGATGGTACCGGTGGTTACTTGCATTATCCCGGACAAATACATGCTGCTGCCGCGCAACTACCCAATTTTATCGAACAGGTGACTGCTGAAAAAGATATCCGTGTGATTCAGGCGCTGTACAGAGGGTATGCTTTTCTTACTTCGGCCTATACCCTTGAGCCGGCATTTCAACATTTTCGCGAAACAGGAAAATATGGCAAGGCGAATAATGTACTACCGGCCAATATTGCCCAACCTTTCGTAACGATCTGTAACAAGTTGCAGGTATTCCCCTGGCTAGATTACCACTATGGATATTCATTGGGGAACTTCAAAAAAATTGATCCCAATGGTCCGTTGGAATGGAATAACCTCGCCATGTGTGTTCGTTTCTCCGGTCAGCCGGATGAAGCGGGTTTTATTCTTTTGCATGTAGACATCAATCAGTTCTCCCCCGCGCTGGTAGGTTCGGTGATGCGGGGATTTCAAGCTATTGAGCATAATAACCTGCCGGCACTTGAAAAGGCATTGGATGAGAACCTGGATACCCTCACCAACATGAACATTCGAAGAAAAGAAATGTGGAAGGCCTCTCGCTGGCAACACTACAACGATTTCCGGGTGTTTATCATGGGGATCAAAGGAAATGAAGAGATTTTTGGTGAGGGAGTAACTTATACCGGCGTTTGGGAGGGACCACAACAATTCCGCGGACAAACAGGGGCGCAGGATGATATTATACCTATGGAAGATATCTTTTCCGGTGTCACCCGTTTTTATCCCAAAAATGAACTTACTGCCTACTTACTTGATTTGAGAAAATACCGGCCGGTGGTGGTGCAGGAATTTTTCAAAGATCTGGAAGCACAGGTAGAAAACATCCATGCCGAGGGAATGAGTGGTTATTTGAAGGAGCATCATTCAGCGATCGGTTTATCCCGCTTATTGGGTATTTTGGAGCAGATCTATCATTTCAGAAATGGTCACTGGCAGTTTGTGCAGAAATACATCATGGCCAATACCCCCTATGCCAAAGCAACGGGTGGAACACCCATTACCAGCTGGCTGCCCAACCAGATTACCGCTGTTTTACAGCAGATAGATGCAGTGCTGGCATTGCTCGATGAAATGCAGGAAGTTCCTGATGAAAAGGGTGTAAGAATCATTGAGACCAACCGAACAACACTCGACCACAAAAAGCAATTACTGGCAGAGCAGTTATCGGAAGTGAGTCAGGAAACTTATTCAGCCGATACTATCTTTTCGCTGAATACCAAATATGGCCTGTCTGATCAGAGTTAAGCAACAGCATACTTTTCTATTGGAAGGAAGCAAGATTCTATTCTTGACCGAACAAATATTTAATGAGTCGGGAAATCAAAAATGCCAGGAAATCCTTACCATTGTTATATGATTTTCGCATGAGAAAAAGTTTAGTTGCCAGCTAATGTCCCAACACCCTCTCAGGAAAGAACCCAATTGTCTTAACTGCGGTGCAGAAGTTGCAGAACGTTTCTGTAGCCATTGTGGGCAGGAGAATACTGAACCCCGCGAAAATTTCTGGCAGTTATTGGTACATTTCTTCAATGACTTCACGCATTTTGACGGAAAATTTTTCTCCACGCTACGTGTCTTGCTACTACAGCCGGGAAAATTAACCTGCGAATATATTGCGGGAAGAAGGGCCGGCTATCTGCATCCCATCAGAATGTATCTGTTTATCTCGTTTGCCTTTTTCATACTACAATACCTGATTCCCTCGCCTGAAGAAGATTTTCTAATGATGGATGGGCAGGTTGTTAGCAGGGATTCTGTTATTCGTTTAATAGATAATAAAATCATTTCGCTCAATAAGAGTCTCAGCGATAGCAGTACAGAAATCCAACAATTACTGACAAGGGAAAGCGTGGTACAATTGGAAAAAAAACGTTGGTTGCTGAATAGAGACAGCAGTAACCTGAACAGCATATATTCTGAGCTTGTCGATACTACCTTCACCAAGTCAAGTACGATCGGTTCCTTCAAAATAGGTTCTAATTCTGGCGATACCGTATTGAGCGCATCTTTATATGAATTCTATCAGCAACAATTACCCCCTGAAAAGCGAGATGGAAAAATTGATCATTTTTTGAACAAGAGACTGATTGCATTGCGCGAAAAGTACAATGGAAAGATAGGTGTGTTTGGTCAAGACTTTGGGAAAACGTTTTTATTGTACCTGCCCAAGATGCTATTTGTATCGCTTCCTATCACTGCCTGGATTCTGCTGCTCTTGTACATCCGCCGAAAAAGATGGTGGTACACAGAGCATGCCATTCTTACCATCCACCTCTATTGTGGCGTCTTCATCATCTTACTGTTACAACTTATTTTTACTTCCCTCCTAACCGGATTGAAGTTTCCGGTGGCCAGCGAATGGGCAGATTCAATTTTTAGTATAGGAATTCTCTTCTATCTCTTCTTTACCCTGTACCGTTTTTATCAACAGTCGATTGGAAAAACATGCTTTAAAATGATCTTATTCCTGCTTTTACAGTCCATTTCATTTGGCATACTCTTTTTCCTGTTTGGATTCATTTCGTTGATTACCATTTAAGGAAAAAGATATTTAGGCAGTACCCGGGCATTGCCCTAGACAAACCATTTATTGCTGCGCAACTGCCTGATCAACCCTATCGGGTCCCTTGTGGTGGAATGCCTCGTGCATGCGTCCTTTATCAAACATTTTTTCATGTTTCGACAGTACAATGGCAGCTACCCCATTACCAATGAAATTAGTAATGGCCCTTGCCTCCGACATAAAACGATCTACGCCCAACAAGAGTGCAAGTCCTTCAATAGGTATTACTTTGGTGGCAGTTAACGTGGAAGCCAGAATAATGAAGCCGCTCCCGGTAACACCGGCAGCTCCTTTGGATGTGACCATGAGAATCCCAATGATGGTAATGATCTGACTGAAGTTCAAATGAACATCGAATACCTGCGCCAGGAAAATAATGGCCATAGATAAGTAGATCGATGTTCCATCAAGATTAAAGGAATACCCGGCAGGCACTACCAGTCCGACCACCGATTTATGACAACCCATGGCTTCCAGCTTTTCCATCAACGAAGGTAGTCCGGCTTCCGAGGAAGAGGTTCCCAATACAATCAGCAATTCATTTTTGATATAGATTAAAAACTGCCAGATACTGATAGAATAGTATCGCAACAGGGAACCCAGCACTACAAAAAGAAAGAGGGCCATAGTAAGATAAACACACAACATCAGTTTCCCCAAAGGAAGCAGGGAGGCGATACCATATTTTCCAATCGTGTATGCCATACCACCGAATGCTCCGATAGGTGCAAGTTTCATTACCCAGTGTAAGGCACGAAAGACCCAGGAAGAGGCGATGTAGAAATACCGTAATATTTCCTCCCGCCGGCTCAATCGGCTAACGATAATTCCTACTACTATGGCTATGAGTAATATTTGTATGGTATAGTTGCTTTTGAAAAATTCAATCCATGAAATGGAAGTATCACCGGAACGATACTTACTAATGTCTGCCGTTGCAGCATTGCTGGTTACACCCGCGCCCGGGCGAAAAACAAATCCTACCAGCATGCCAATGATGAGGGCCAGTGTAGTGATAACTTCAAAATAGATCAATGCCTTTGCACCAAGCTTACCCACTTTTTTCAAATCACCCATACCGGAAATACCTGTAACCAGGGTGATGAAAATAATCGGGCCAATAAAAAGTTTTACCAAATCAATGAATCGATCGCCCAAGGGTTTCATTTTTACCGCAAAAGCGGGTTGCAAATGACCCAATAAGATGCCCATTGTTATGGACAGCAAGACCCAGAAAGTGAGATTGGTAAAAATTTTTTTCATGGGGGGCAGGTTACTGATTGCTTTGTACCTGCTCTACAAAACCGGCACATAATTTCATTTCTTCTTCTGTCAATTGCATCAACCGAAAAGATTCTCCATCCTTATCGGGATAATTATAGACTTGCCGGAAACGGCCGGGGAGGATTCCGGTAATTTTTTTAATAAAGCTGAGCGCTATCAGGAAGGTACCCACTGCAGATGGATGTGATCCGTCGGAATGAAACAAAATCATTTCCGGTTTTTGTTGCCTGGCCAATTCCCAGGCATCTCCTACCGGAACACGGGTAGCCCCCGTCAATGCTGCCAACTCCGCATAAGCAGCAGTAATCTC
>JBIIRN010000110.1:0-6433 GCA_044341525.1 Sediminibacterium sp.
ATCTACCCGGACTTTATCAACTTTCCAGTTAAGAGAAACAAATGTTAAATTTTTTGGTTAACCTTTAACAGTTAGTCTACTTCTCTTAAAATCATCGCTTTTTTTTATAACCCAATCAAGAGCTCCCCAAATTTTCGTAATTTGCCGCCAGTATGACAAACTTGGGTGGGGGTTTAGCATATCGCAATTTGCCGATAAGGCTATCATTGTTGAGAAGTATAACAATGAATGCTCCCTTGCTTGTTCTATTATCATTCACTTTTTTTCAATCTCATCTCCAGGCACAGCCTAGATATTGTATTGACAAAATTTTCAATCCCCCCTTTAAAGGTGATTGGAAATATCCTGTTGTTAGTCCATTTTCCAACAAACTCTATATTACCCACGGTAACCAGGTCAGTATACTGAATAAAGATACAGGAGACTCGATAGGCATCATACCCAATACCCCCGGAGTTGAAAGCGTTGCACTGGCACCCAGGTTTGGCAAAGGATATACTACCAATAGCCAGTCCAATTCTGTGACTGTTTTTGACTTGCGAAGTGACAGATATATCAAAGACATTCCGGTAGGACTAAATCCGGACTGGATTATTTATGATATTTTTTCCAACAAGATCATTGTTAGTAATTACAAGGGAGGAAGCATAACTGTTATTGATCCGCGATTGGATAAACCGGAAATTACCATTCCATTAGGTGGAAACAGGGTAACGGGTATGGTGAGCGATGGAAATGGGAATCTCTATGTGCACCTTGCTGATAAAAGGGAAGTGGTATGGCTGAATTTAAGCACCTATGAAGTGGCAATGCATTGGAGTCTGGGTACCGGTAAATCACCCGCGGGGATGGCCATTGACACCAAATACAAAAGATTGTTTTCCGTTTGCAATAAGCTACTCATCGTTTTTGATGTTACAACTGCCAAAATCATAGATTCTATTCCAATTGGCGAGAATCCAGATGGAATTGTTTTTGACCCTATTAATCGAATGATATTTATTGCCAGTGGAAATGGTTTAATTTCTGTAATTAGTCAACTTTCGCCAGATGATTATGCACTGGTTGAGAGTATACCTACGAAAAAAGGAACTAATAGTTTTGCATTTGACGAAACCACCTCTTCTATTTTTGTGCCGGGGGCAGATCAGTACCCTGCTGTAAAATCAACCGGGAAACAAACGATTCCTCCCGGTCCGCGCTGGGTACCCAGCAGTTTTCAGGTAATGGTGTTTGATAAAATGTAGTTGGCCTTACTGAAAAGCCTCCCGTACCCGATCAAAAAAGTTTTTGTCCCCTTTTCCAGGATTGGGTTTGAAGTTTTCACTTTGATTCAGTTTCTCCAGGATGGCTTTCTCTTCTGATGTAAGCTGCTGGGGGGTCCAAACGTTAACCTGAATCAACTGATCACCCCTACCGTATCCCTGCACTTCAGGAAATCCTTTTCCCTTCAGTCGGAAAATTTTTCCGCTTTGAGTTCCGGCAGGTATTTTAATTTTCGCCCTTCCATCAATGGTAGGTACTTCGATCTGTGTTCCGAAAGCAGCATCAGGTATTGAAATATATAAGTCGAATGCCACATTCAATCCATCCCGATGAAGTTGTGGATGTGCCTCCTCTTCTATTTGAATGATTAAGTCACCAGGAGCTCCACCCCGCTCACCTGCATTCCCCTTTCCACTCATGCTCAGTTGCATATTTTCCTGAACGCCTGCCGGAATATCAATTGAAATAGTTTCTTCTCCGTATACTCTTCCCTCACCTTTACAACCCCCGCACTTAGCAGTCACGGTAGAGCCTTCACCATTGCAGGAAGGACAGGTCGCGACCGTTTGCATTTGTCCCAAAAATGTGTTGGTCACCTTTCTTACTTGCCCGCTACCCTGGCAGGTGCTACAACTTTGCAGGCTATTCTTATCCTTGGCACCGCTACCACTGCAGGAAGTACAAGTAACATACTTTTTTACCTTCACATTCTTGGTTACTCCCTTCGCAATCTCTTCATAGGTTAACTTCATTTTGATGCGAAGGTTGCTTCCTCTTTGTCCCCGGGCTCTTCCCCCACCCGAGCCTCTCCGGTTTCCACCCCCACCGAAGAAATTACTGAATACATCATCTCCACCAAAAATATCACTGAAGTGGCTGAAAATATCTTCGGTATTCATGTTGCCAAAACCACCCCCCTGGGTACCTGGCCCGAATGCAGCATGACCAAATCGATCGTATTTAGCTTTTTTATCTGCATCGCTCAATATCTCATAGGCCTCAGCAGCTTCTTTGAATTTCTCCTCAGCTTCTTTATTACCGGGATTTCTGTCCGGATGGTATTGCATGGCTACTTTTCGGTAAGCCTTCTTAATCTCTTCCGCAGACGCAGATTTGGAAACACCCAAAATCTCGTAATAGTCTCTTTTATTAGCCATGTGAACTTTTTGAGTATCCTACCTTCAGGCAGGAAAAACGTTGAATTTAATTTCCCACCACTACTTTGGCAAATCGTATGATTTTATCATGCAGGTAATATCCTTTCATCACTTCATCCAACACCTTTCCCTTTAAATCCTCTGATGGAGCCGGGATTTCAGTGATGGCTTCATGCTTCTCCAGATCAAAGGGCTGGTGAATACTTTCCATGGGCTTTACCCCCTTCTGCTGAAGTATGCTTCTAAGTTTATTGAATACCAGCAGCACGCCCTCTTTTTGTACGGATAAATCATCTGATCCCGTAATTTGCTTTTCAGCCCGATCACAATCATCCAAAACATCCAGCAGGGAAACCAATACATCACGAGATGCTGTCTGTATCAGATCAAGTCTTTCTTTTGCATTTCTCCTCCGGAAATTGTCAAATTCGGCCATTAATCGGAGGTATTTGTCTTTCTGTTCCTCCAAATCGGCCTTGTATTTTTCAATTTCGGGTTCACCGGTAACCGGCTCATTCAGATGAGTCGTTCCGGCTGCATTTTCGTCAGTATTCAGGTCCATTGCATCCGTATTGTCATGGATGGGTTCTGTGGGCGTATTTTCTTGCTGATTCATGTCTAAAATAAATGATATAGAAGTCTGTCAAAAATGTTGCCGAGGCAAAGAAAAGCGAAAAATTGGCAGAATTTTCCCACGAAAGCTAAAATTTAGCCGTCAAAACGTTGGGGGGGGCTTTATCCTTCATCGCTTATATTTGCCGGATGGCTACCATTTGGTTAAAAAAACAAATAGCACCCCGGATTGGGAATGGCCATCCCTGGATCTACTCCAATGAGATTGAGTCTGTCAAGGGAGAGGTGCAGGGTGGGGACTTGGTAGACGTAGTCTTCCATACCGGAAGACCCGTGGGGAGAGGTTATTACAATCCACTTTCGCAGATACAAGTTCGTTTACTAACCCGAAAAAATGAGGAGATAAATGAGGCATTTTTTCTACATAAAATAAGTACTGCCTGGGCGTACCGAAAAAAGATTGGATATACGCGAAATTGCCGCCTGGTATTTGGTGAGGCCGATGAATTACCTGCTCTGATCATTGATAAATTTGAAGATGTTTTTGTGATACAAACCCTGGCACTGGGGATGGATATTTGGAAACCGGCAATAGTACAAGCCTTGCTAACCCTCTTTTCTCCCCGCGGAATCTATGAAAGAAATGATGTGCCGGTTCGGGAACTGGAAGGACTCCCCCAGCAAAAAGGGCCACTTTGGGGGGAATTTTCCACGGATGTTCCCATTATTGAAAATGGAATTCAATTCCTGGTTGATATTGCGAATGGTCAAAAGACCGGACACTTCCTCGATCAGCAAGACAACCGAAGAGCCATTGCCCATATCGTAAAAGATGCAGAGGTATTGGGTGTCTTTACCTATACCGGTACATTTGAGTTACATGCAGCTCATTATGGAGCCAGGTCTGTTATCGGTTTAGATGTTTCTGAGCAAGCGGTAGAAAGGGCACGCATCAATGCCAATTTGAATGGGCTTCAGGATCGCTGCAATTTTCTGGCGGGTAATGCCTTTGATTTACTCAAACAATGGGGAAAGGAAGGCAGAAAATATGATGTAGTAATGTTAGACCCTCCGGCATTCACAAAAAGCAGAAGCCACATTGATAAGGCTTTGACAGGGTATAAGGAAATCAACCTGCGGGGTATGCAACTGATTAAAAATGGCGGCTTTTTGGTAAGCTCCAGCTGTACCAATCTGGTAACAGAAGAACAGTTTCTACAAACAATTGAAGAGGCAGCAAAAGACGCTAAAAAGAAAATCCGGCAGGTATTGTTATCGCATCAGTCCGGAGACCATCCCATCGTAAGGGGAATTGACAATACCCACTACCTGAAATTTCTTATTGCGGAAGTAACCGATCGTTAGTGGCAGGCATGCTGCTATTTAACTACCTGAAATTTTCCCGATTCTATCATTCGACCATCCAGGTCTCTCAACTGATAGATATAAATACCCCGATAATAATTCTCGTCTAATTGTACCGTGAGTCGGGTATTTCCATAAATGCGAGCTTCAGTCATTTTCTTACCAATGAAACTATAGATTTGAAGTATATGTTGCTGATTGGTGGGACCCTGGTAAGTAAAATATACTACTGTTGAAGCAGGATTGGGGAATAATTGCACCAGCTTATTATCTAAGGGCCATTCCAATGAAGCAAGGGGGGGAGACTGCGGCTTTGTATCCGCATGCATCCACCAGAGTATTGGTAGCAGCAACAAAAAATGGCTTTTCAAGGAGGACATATCAATTCTAAATTAGCCAATATCGGCTAATTACCAAGCGAACCCGAAAATTTTAACATCTAAAGAACCCGTTCGTAATCTATGCGAGACCGGCCAGAGTGGATTGAATGGCAGTAAAATCGGGCAGATCCCCCGGCGTAGCACATACTTCTGCATAGCGAACAACGCCCTGGCCATCAATAACGAAAGCCGCTCTCTTGCTTACCCGCTGCATTTCAAAAGCCGGAAACGCATCATATAAAACTCCAAAAGCGGATGACGCAATTCGATTGAAATCGCTGAGCAGGGTGAAATTCAGCTGTTGATCTTCCTTGAACTTAGCCAGTGTGAATAAAGAGTCTACCGAGATACCGAGTACCTTGGCGTTGGATTGGTTGTAGGCAGCCATGCTGTCACGCACACTGCATAATTCTTTGGTACAAACACCTGTAAAAGCCAATGGGAAAAACAGGATGACAACAGGTGAACCTGCTAATTCAGAGAGCGTAACTTTATTTTTTTCTGAATCGTATAATGTAAAATCGGGGGCGGTTTGGCCAACTTGAAGACTCATATTAATATATTTTAGACGGCGAATTTACAGATAAAATCAACTGAAACCATAAGGTCACTAGGGTGTTTTTCCGGGATTACCGAATCCATTGCCCATGCGAACATCCGGCTGAAAAACCTTGTTTCTTTCTCTGGCGGAATATTGGTCGAGACTGTCAATCAATACTTTCATCTCCGGGGGGTGTGACTCATAATATTTCATTGACTGGAAGAAATCCTCCCGGCTTACTTGATGCAACTTAAACACCTGTTCATAATAGGCAAAATTCATTTTTTTGGAAGCAAATGAAGTGTCCTTGATCGATTGAATGTTGTTTAATTCATCAACTTTCATGAGATCCCAAACAATCACTTTCATCTCGTCGACCGACATGATTCCACCAAAAACCGTGTTTTGACAAGACGAAATGAGCAAAGCGCCAAGATATAAACTCAGGGTAATTGCTAGTATTTTCCTGTAAAAAATGGTCATTCGTTTATGCTACTAAAAAATTACTTCAATTGCTGCTTATAACTGGGGGCGTTGATAACGTCCAGCTCTGTTAATAAAGAAATTACCCTGCTTCTTTCCTCGGCTGATCCTTTCTTAAACAGGCCAATCAGTTCCTGCATCTTTCCCTGCATGAAAATTTGTTGAATCATGGTATTCGGATTCTCCTTATTGAAAGCCTGTAACTGGGTCAGGCATTGGAGCATATTCCTACGGGCTTCCGCCTCATTGTCATACCATTTATCCATGCCGGCTCTGTAATAAGAATAAATAATATCGTGAATAATATTATAGCGATTATTGATAAGATTTTCATTGAGCCAGTATCTGTTGCGGAGTCCGTCAAAAACACGCCAACCTAAGGTACCCTTACCTTCCGGGGCATTATTCACTACTTGCTGTGCTTTCCGGAAATATACCTCTCCTCCCTTAGGAGAAAATGAATCATAATCGAGCCCGATGATCATATAGGCATAATAAGCAAAAATAGCCGTCAGGTTAGCAATTTGCGGATCATTCCCTTGGATTCTATTTTCATTGAATTCGACCGGCTGAAATTCCTGGTATTTAAAAGTCACATCTGGATCTAAAAAATTGAGGAGCGCACATTGATAACTACTATTATATACCGGCCGGGCAGCCTGCACTGT
>JBIIRN010000007.1:0-20978 GCA_044341525.1 Sediminibacterium sp.
ATTGATGCCGGAGAGCTGATTAAAAAACGCAATTAAAAAGGCGAGACCTACCAGGCGGCTGTTTTTTTTGTTGAATAATTCTGCTGACCTGCCTGCCTGCTCTTCGTTATCAGGACTTGCCAGCATAGAGGCCACCGCGGCTTCGACGTCTGTTACGCCCGACTTGAGAAGAATGTCTTTAGCTTTTTGTGTCTCATTCTTTTGCGTTAATAACCAGCGGGGACTTTCAGCGATACCGAAAACGAGAAGCGTATAAAGAACAGAAGGCACCGCCAGCACCCCCAGCATCCAACGCCAGTCGTTGTTGCCGCCAAAGCCAATTAGAGCATAGTTGCTGATGTATGCGACCAGGATGCCGAATACAATATTAAATTGATAAAGCGCTACCAGTCGACCGCGGGTAGTAGGGGTAGCGATTTCGGAAATATAAATAGGAGCAACAACAGAAGATATGCCAATACCGATTCCTCCGACAAATCGAAAGAAAGAAAAGATATATGGATTATTAGCCAATGCGGTTCCGAAGGCGGAAGCCGTAAAAAGGATACCTACCCAGAGCAATACTTTTTTTCTTCCAAAGATTTGGGTAGGAATACCTCCGAACAGTGCGCCGACAACAGTTCCCCATAGCGCCATCGACATGATAAAGAAACCATGAAAAAGCGGACTGGTATGCCAGAGTGCTTTGATGGGTTGATTAGCGCCGGAAATAACAACGGTATCAAATCCAAAAATAAATCCGGCCAATGACACAACGATTGACCAGCGCAATAGCAGGCTGTTTTTCATAAACAATAAATCAATAAGGAAGATAGTAAAATTTCCGCCGACAGGCGAATCAGAACAAGGGTCGATTTATCAAAGCAGTTGTTCTGCTTTCAGGAGGTCTTGTGGGGTATCGATTTCCACGCCCATATAATCTGTTAATACCATTTTGATGCGAACGCCGTTTTCAAGATAACGCAGACATTCAATTTTTTCGGCAGTTTCAAGAGGCGTCATGGGCCAGCGGGTGAAGTTAAGCAGGGCCTGCTTGCGAAAGGCATAAACACCGATGTGTTCATAATACACCGGAGCCGGATTGATAGAGCGAGGATAAGGAATAACACTGCGGGAAAATAAAAGGGCATAAAAAGAAGCGTCAACGACAACTTTTACATAATTGGGGTCGTTGATTTGTTCCTGTTCCGACATTACTTGCATCAGCGATGCTACTTGAGGGCTATCCCCTTCTTCCCCATCAAATACCTGCAGCAATTTTTGTAGTGGCTCCCTTTTTACAAAGGGCTCATCCCCCTGCACATTCACAATGATCTCAGCGGGCATATCTTCTACCGCTTCGGCTATTCGGTCGCTCCCACTTTCGTGTTGGCGAATGCTCATAATGGCCTTGCCCCCATGATCGGTGATTTCCCGGAAAATAATATCGCTATCTGTTACTACATAAACGGCATCAAATAATCCGGTTGCCAAGGTATTGTCATACGTATGGCGAATTACGGATTTATTGCCCAGCGGCTGCATCAGTTTTGCCGGAAACCGGGTGGCAGCATAGCGGGCGGGTATCATCGCAACTTTGTTCATCGATACGAGGAGGGTCAGCGGTCGGTTGGAATATTTTTATTGAAGGGGATGCCCAACTGAAATGCCATGTTCTCATCAGTCTTGTCATCCAGCACATCCAGTCCATACTTCAACTGATCTACCGGCGTATAATGATAGGTACCAAAAAGCCGGTCCCAGATGGAAAAGATATTGCCATAATTTGTGTCAGTCTCCGGCCTTTTATAGTGGTGGTGAACTTTGTGCATATTCGGTGAGACGAGTATCCAGCTGATGATTCTATCCAATTGTTCCGGCAGGCGGATATTGGCGTGATTGAACTGCGTGAGCACTACACTGAAGCTTTGGTAAATCATGACCAGCCAGATAGGGGTTCCCAGCAACAAAACGCCGCCCAGCGTGAAAACAAATCTGAAAACGCTCTCGCCCGGATGATGGCGGTTGGCGGTGGTGGTATCTACATGCGTGTCGGCATGGTGTACCATGTGGAACTTCCACATCCACTTTACTTTGTGTTCTACATAATGAATCAACCAGGCCCCTACCAAATCAAGTAATAACAGACCTACAATCAGAAACAGCCAGTTGGGCATTGAAACCAGGTAGAGCAGGCCGAATTGTTTTTGCGTAACAAAATCGCCGGCCTTTACCAACAAGAATGCCAGTGCAAAATTGACAATGATTGTGGTGGCCGTAAAAAAAAGATTGATACCTGCGTGTCTCCATTTGTGGTAGGAAAACCGAAATAAGGGAATCGCAGATTCGGCCAGCCAAAAGAAGGTAATTCCGCCGGCCAGGATCAGTGCCCGATGCAGACTTGAAATGGTCGAAAAGTAGTGAATGATAGAATCAATCATAGCAATTTGAACTTAACCACAAGGTACGAACAAACCGGTTGGCTGCCGGACTTGTTTCATTTTTTGGGAACGAAGTTGTCTTGCAGGCAAACAAGGACATTCAGAATTCCGGGACGTGGCGCATTAATTGTTCAGCATCAGCGGCATCACCAGCATCAGCAGGTCTTCGCCTTCAGCTTGTTCGGAAGGCTTGATGAGACCCGCCTTTGAGGGAGTAGACAACTCCAGGCGAACATCCTCCGTATCAGCAGCGCTCAGCATTTCGATCATGAATTTCGCGTTAAAAGCAATCTGCAAGTCTTCACCATCATATTGACAGCTCATCCGCTCATTTCCTTCAAAGCTGAAGTCCACATCCTGGGCGGCCATTTGAAGCTCGCTGCCGGAGATGCTCAGGGCTACCTGGTTGGTACTCTTATTGCTGAATACATTCACCCGGCGCAAGGCATTTTGGAAAGCATTTTTGTTGACAATCAGACTATAGGGGTTGTTGGCAGGGATTACCACTTTATAATCGGGGAAGCGGGCATCTATCAACCGGCAAATCATTTGCGTATCTCCGTGGGTAACAAAGAAATGGTTGTTATTGTAGCTGATATTGATGGGGTCATCGGTGGCGGGAAGCGCACTCTTGAGTAGATTCAGTGGCTTTTTGGGAACAATGAAAGAATCGTTTTTGGTGGCACTGAAATCGGTTCTCTTATAACGAACGAGTCGGTGGGCATCGGTTGCAACAAACTGAATTCCCTTGGGAGACAGCTCGAAGAATACACCTGTCATTGCGGGGCGCAGGTCATCGCTGCTTACCGCGAACAAGGTTTTATTGATAGCAGTCAACAGCGCATTGCTCGTCATACCAAAGCTGGAAGTATCGTCAGCGGTGGGTTCTTTGGGAAAGTTATCCGGATTTTCTCCCATCACCTTATACTTACCATTGTCGCTGGTGATTTCAACGGCAAAATTTTTATCGATATTGAAAGTGAGGGGCTGGTCTCCGATATTTTTCAGGGAGTCAAGCAGAATTCGGGCAGGAATACACACTTTTCCGTTTGCCTTGCTTTTCACTTCCATACTAACGTGCATAACTGTTTCCAGGTCGGTGGCCACAACAGTTAGTTTCTCTTCCTGAATTTCAAAAAGGAAATCTTCCAGAATGGGTAAAACGGTATTGGTATTAATTACCCCACTGATTTGTTGCAGGTGTTTCAGCAGGGCAGAAGAGTTGACTATAAATTTCATTCTTACTGATTTAGGTTGGCAACAAACCTACTGCAATTTGTTTAATTTTTAATAGTGTTTTATTCCCAACTTATCCGCTATAAATCTGTCGAGTCCGGGGGTCTCCGGGTGGGCTGTTTTTGGAATCGCAGAGAAGAAATGGGAAACCAGATTAGCTGTATCTTGCCCCAAAGAAGGTATATGGGTTCTGGCGCCGAAGAGCCGCTTTTTTCCTGGTTGACGCGTTTTTGTGCTTACCGGGAAAGATGTATCAAAGAAGTTCGATTGAAATTGCAGTCCAAAGGATTTATGGGCGAAGCCGCCGAAGAATTCATTATCAAGTTACAGGAGCAGGGTTACCTGAATGAAGAGCGGTATGCAGTCTTATTTGCCGGGGGGCATTTTCGACAAAAGCAGTGGGGGCGCAGAAAGATTGAGGCAGCTTTACGCGCCAAGGGAATTCCGGCACCCGTTATTCGAAATGCCTTAAATCAATTGTCTGCTTCTGAATACAGGCAAACGCTTTTTCGGCTAACAGAAAAAATATGGCGGCAGCAGGCAAGATACCCGCCGGCTATCCGTTGGGCAAGGGTAAGAGCGGCTCTCTTGCGCAGGGGGTATGAGCCGGAAAAGATGACCGAAGCAAGGCAACACCTCGCCACCCTTGAAAAAAAGACAGGGGGCAGC
This sequence comes from Sediminibacterium sp., assembly GCA_044341525.1. Taxonomy (GTDB): domain Bacteria; phylum Bacteroidota; class Bacteroidia; order Chitinophagales; family Chitinophagaceae; genus Sediminibacterium. The sequence continues at coordinate 4,326 of JBIIRN010000007.1, forward strand.
AAAAAAAATCACTAATATTAAACCACTAAAGAATTCACATGGGCCGGTTACATTGTACGCTGCTACAGGCAGATCTTTTCTGGGAAGACAAAGAAAAAAATCTTCGGCAATGGGAGCAGATGTTGCAGGCAAAGAAGCCCCAGGAACTGGTAATTCTGCCAGAGATGTTCAATACCGGATTCAGCATGCGACCCGAGGCGCTGGCAGAGACGATGGAGGGAGAGACCGTTCAGTGGATGCGGAGCATGGCATCCCGGCATCGAATCATACTGGCCGGGAGTTTGATTATTCGGGAGGGAGAAAAATATTACAATCGATTGATCTGGATGCAGCCCAATGGGGCGTTTGCTACTTATGACAAGCGACATCGGTTTGCATTGGCTGGAGAAGACCAGCTATTTGCGGCAGGAGAACATCGCCTGATTACCCAGGCCAATGGTTGGCGTATCCTCTGGCAAATATGTTATGATCTGCGTTTTCCGGTATGGTCACGGCAACAATCGCTTGAACAGCCCGAGTATGATCTGTTGGTTTATGTAGCGAATTGGCCCGATAAACGTTCGCATGCCTGGCGATCATTGCTGGTGGCGAGGGCCATAGAGAACCAGTGTTATGTGATTGGTGTAAATAGGGTTGGGATAGATGGCAACGGGATGGAACATGTAGGAGACAGCATGGTGGTGGATCCACTTGGACAGGTACTGGTTCATTTAACCGGAACGTCGGGTATGGAAACGATAGTTTTGGAGAAAGAGAAGCTGGAAGACATCAGGAGCCGGCTTCCCTTCTGGAAAGACGCAGACGACTTTTCTATTATTCAGTCAATCAGCAAACATGGCGGTCAGTGAGAAAAAAAGATTTGTCGTTGGAAAATTTTTTTCAGGTCGGCACATGCTGGAGCAGGTGGTTGTGGAGGTTCAAGCGGGATGGGTGACAGCAATAACTGAAGCAAAAGGGGCAGCAGTAGAGGTAGAGATGATGGCTCCCGCGTTCATAGACTTACAATTATATGGGGCAGAGGGACGCCTCTTCTCCGTTTTTCCTGACACGGAAACTCTGCATGCCATTCGTAGGAGCTGTGAAGCCGGAGGTGCTTCTCATTTTCAGCCAACGGTTGCTACCAATACACCTTCGGTGATGAGTGCTTGCATTCGGGCTGTACGTTCTTACTGGCAAGAAGGTGGCGAAGGTTGTATCGGACTCCATTTGGAGGGACCCTGGATCCATCCGCAAAAAAGGGGGGCTCACCTTGAAGCCCATATCACGCGCGGAACCAGGGCGGCAGTTGAAACCTTGTTGGAAGAGGGGCGCGATGTGATCTCGATGATTACACTAGCGCCTGAATGTTGTGATGCCGGCGTGATTGATTTGTTACGATCGGCGGGGATCATCGTTTCTGCCGGTCACAGCAATGCCAGCTATGAAGAAGCCAGTCAATCATTTAATCAGGGCATTACTACAGCTACGCATCTATACAATGCCATGAGTTCTTTGCAACATCGTGCTCCCGGTATGGTCGGTGCAATTATGGATCATACTGCTGTCAGGGCCAGCATAATTCCTGATGGTCATCATGTAGATGCGGCGGCCATTCGTGTTGCCAAAAAAATAATGGGAGAGCGGCTCTTTATGATAACAGATGCTGTTACGGATACCGACCAGGGCCCTTATCAGCATCGCCGCAGCGGGAATAAATTTGAATCAGGAGGTACGCTGAGCGGCTCCATGATCAATATGCTGGAAGGCGTGCTATATTTAATAAAGGTGGTGGGCATTTCGGAAGAGGAAGCATTGCGCATGGCTTCTTTGTATCCGGCTAATGTAATGGGTAGAGAGGGTCTGACCGGAACTATTGAGGTGGGAAAGCCCTTTCGCGCTGTATGGATGACGAAACAAATGGAGCTAGTCAATATTTTTCGGGGAAACGAATGGCGATGAAGCAGTTATTTTTCTTCACCGGCAATTAATGACTTTATCTTTTCGATTTTTGGATCTATTCCTTTGCGAATGGCATCTGAAGAGGGTGGCACAGGAATATCAGGAATAATGCCCAACCCTTTTGGGCGCTGGCTATTAGCAACCAGCCGGAACAGAGGAAGAGAAACCCGAATCTTGGAATGAGGAAGCGTAATGGTTGGAATCATCATGGCAGAATTTCCGTAGTAAGCTCCCCCGCTTTCTTCTCCCAGCAAACGAATATTTTTTTGTCCTTTTAATTCCCCCAGCACGAGTGTGGTTGCAGAAAAACTATACCCCCCCTGTATCAGAAAAACAGAACCATTGAAATGATGTTTGCTAATGGGTGCCCATGTTTTTGTCTCAAACCGCTTGAAGTGGAAACGACCATCCTGTTGTTGTCTGCCGGAGAAAAGCAGACCCAATTGATAGAACCATGCCTGCTGAATATATTTTTTATAATAAATTTTTGAAGAGTTTCGCACTACTGTATCGGCAACCCGGAATTCATGATCACTAAGATAACGGGTCAGCAAGGTGCTGTTGCTTACCTTGCCCCCTCCATTGGTTCGCAGGTCAATAATGAGATGTTGTATCCCTGCGCGGTTAATTTTTTTAAAACTGTTTCTGATAAAGCGGCCCGTACCCGAGCCCGAAAAACTCCCCAGTCTCATCCAGGCGGTTGTGCCTGAGCTGTCAAACTGAAGCGATCTTTTTTGTGCAAGTTGTAATCTTCTTGTTTCCCTTCGGCTAAGTTGCGGTACTTTTTTAGTCAACTGATTTTTTTCCGGAGTCAAATCAGCCGGCAGTATATTTTTAAGTGTAGCTATTTCAACAGCGCCCTGTCGGTTGATAAAAGAAATCTCATAAGAACTATCGAGTCCGAGAATATTTTTATAGAAGGCCCCGAAGTTGCCACTCACCAGCTGGCTGGCAAATTGCTTACCATAGCCATCCCCACTAATGTATTGGGAGAAGAAGTCGATAAAAAATCGGGCATCTCTGCCATTGATGGTCAGCAGGCGGGTGCCCCGACTTATCAGACTATCCCTGGGTTGAAAGTTGTTCAAAACGACCATGCTATCTTGCCATAGTTTGATATTCAACGGGAAAAGTGGGAACCGGTCTTTTGCTGAATTTTTGGAATAGTGTCGGGAGCTCCTGACAGAAGTATGACCGCAACGAATCATACTGATATAGGCGGCCACCCGATTTTTAAAATCCAGTTCGTTCATGGAGTCTTTGATACCGGCAAACGTTTGCACAAATAAGCTGTCAATAGCAGCCGGCGGAGTGTACCAGTATAAGGAGGGATGATTCGCTTCGAGAATAGACTTTAATAACCGAAAATCTGACTGTAATTCTTCCGGAGAAAATTTTTTCAACTGTGAGCGATACGAACGATCTGACTGTGCGCAAGTCTTGATTACAATGAAAGCCAGCAATAGGAACAAAGCGCTTCGGCGAATCATGGCTATTTGTTTTCAAAGGCATTCCAGCCTTGTGCTGTAAGGGGGAAGGTATTTCCTCCCCGGGTCAAAAGCAGACATTTCTCTTCCGGATCCGTCATATAACCAATCACGCTGATTTCTTCGCTTAGCACTATTTTATCATAATCTTCCTGGCGGACAGTGAAGATCAGTTCATAGTCCTCCCCTCCGTTCAGGGCGCAGATGGTTGGATCTAAACCGAATTTAAAAGCAGCAGCCCGGCTTTCTTCTGCAATAGGAAGCTTTTCTTCATAGATGCGACAGCCGGTTTGGCTTTGTTTGCATAGGTGAAGCACCTCGCTGCTGATACCGTCGCTTACGTCCATCATGGCCGTGGGCGTAATACCGGAATGGTTCAGGAATTCAATGATATCTTTTCTGGCTTCCGGTTTGAGCAATCGTCCGACAATATATTTTTCGTTCTCCAGATCAGGTTGAATGTTCTTGTTCTCCAGGTAAATTTTTTTCTCTCTTTCCATGAGGGTGAGTCCCAGAAAAGCGCCACCACAATCACCGCTCACGCAAATCAGATCTCCTTTGCGGGCCGTACTTCTTTTGACATATTGGTCGGGAGCCACTTCTCCGATCGCGGTAACAGAGATGATCAGTCCTTTACCGGAAGATGACGTATCGCCCCCTACTACATCTACCTGCATTTTATTACAGGCCAGATAAATTCCTTCGTATAATTCGCTCAATGCCTCAACGCTGAAGCGGTTGCTGGCAGCAATGCTAACCGTGATTTGTGTGGGTGTACCATTCATGGCATAGATATCACTGAGGTTCACCATCACCGATTTGTACCCCAAGTGTTTCAGCGGGGTGTAAGTCAGGTCGAAATGAATGCCTTCAATCAGCAGATCGGTACTTACCAGGGTCTGTTTTCCGAAATGGTCGATAACGGCCGCATCATCTCCCACGCCTAAAATAGTAGAAGCGTTGTGTATTTCTATGTTTTTGGTCAGGTGTTCGATGAGGCCGAACTCACCAAGACTGCTCACTTCTGTTCTGTTGCTCATACAAGTTGAATTGGGGTTTGAGGGGCTAAATTTTTCCTCCATTGATGATGGTAAGAAGCTCATCATGGATGTGACCATTGGTGGCCAGTAAATGTGGTTGATAAGGAGAATAAGTGTCGCCTTTGAAGTCGGTAACTCGTCCCCCTGCTTCTTCTACCATGAGCCATCCTGCTGCGCTGTCCCATGCTTGTAACTTGTGTTCATAGAACCCGTCGAATCTGCCGGCAGCTACCCAGCATAGATCAATGGCAGCACTACCTAGTCTGCGAACCGGAATTCCCTGACGAATAAGTTTTTCAAAAACAGTCAGCGGTCCGTTCGGCATATCCAGGTAGGTATAAGGAAATCCCGTAACAAGGCAGCTGGAGCCTACTTTTTCTTTTGTGCTTACCTGAATTTTTTTGTCGTTCAGGGTGGTGCCCCAACCTTTTTGTGCAAAAAAAAGCTCTTGCAAAAAAGGATTATAGACGGCACCCATTACCACTTTTCCGGCCTGTTCCAATGCAATACTCACGCAGCAAAGTGGAATGCCATGTGCAAAGTTGACTGTTCCGTCGATGGGGTCGATGATCCATTTATAATCGGCTTCCTGGATGATTTCACCGGCCTCTTCACTCAGCAGCGCATGGTCAGGAAAATCTGCGCGGATCACATCAAAAATGGCTCTCTCAGCAGCATGATCCGCTTCTGTTACCAGGTTGTTGATGCCTTCCTTGTTGCTGATGCTGAATTGACCGTTGAAGAACCGAACCATTTCTTTGGCGCCCGCGTCTGCGGCCTTGAGCAGGGTTTGTTTAAACATATCGCAAAAGTAAGGCAGCAGTGCACCTTATCGAAATAAAATAGGGATTACCTCGCCGGTTTAACAGGTTTTTTAATTGATTGTATTGCTTTCAGCCGAGGTCGTATTATCTTGTTGCCCTATGCAGCTGTCGGTAGTAATTGTTCATTATCAGGTTCCTGCTCATTTAGAGCAGTGCCTTTGTTCGCTGCAGGAGGCACTTGATGAAAAAACTTCAGAAATTATTGTGGTAGACAATGATGGCGAGGTCAGCGCAATTGCAAATCTGTCTGTGCGATTTCCCTCCGTTCATTGGATTCCCTCCGGAAAAAACATCGGCTTTGCTGCGGGATGCAATTTGGGCTGGCGAAAGTCGAAGGGAGAGGTAATTCTTTTCCTGAACCCGGATACGCTGGTAACTTCTTTGGCCATGACCTGCTGCTTGAAAGCTTTACAAGACGCAGATGCGGTGGGTTGTCGGCTAATTGATGGGCGAGGGCAGTTTTTACCGGAAAGCAAACGAAGTATCCCTTGGGGCCGATCTGCTTTCTTCAAAATGTCAGGTCTTGCCGCCGCTTTTCCCCAGTCAGCTTTTTTTAATCAGTATGCCCGGGGAGAGGTGCCCAATCATGCATCCTGTGAAATAGATGTGCTTACCGGTGCTTTCCTGATGGTGAAGAGGAGCGTGCTGGAATTGTTGAATGGATTCGATGAGTCTTATTTTTTATATGGGGAGGATGTTGATTTTTGCCGGCGAATGAAAGAGGCCGGATTAACGCTTCGCTACGAGGGGGAGGATGCGGTGATTCACAGCAAGGGATCGAGTTCGATCAGCAAAACAGGAAGCTACTTCCATCATTTTTACAGGGCTATGTCTGTATATGTTCAGAAGTATTACTCTTTTCCGATATCCTTTTTATTTCGGATGGGAATACTTTTTCGTGAATGGGCTCATCGTTTGTATCATCAGGGTTCCTTGCTTTTCTTTCCGCCCCAGCCCATTGATCCCATTGCGTGTCATTGGTGGTTGATGGGTGACGATTCGGATATGAAAGCTCTGGCAGATCTCTTGAAAAAAAAATGGGGAGAGCAGCTTCGTATATCTTTATTGTCTCCTGCGGAAAACAATTATCTGCAAGCAAGCGGGTTGGTTGCTCCAAATAATATCCTGGTATTTTGTGTGGGGTCGCTAAAGCTGGAGTCGATTATCAGGAAAATTGAAGTAAGACAAAGCGCTCCGATCACCCTCTATTGGCACAAAGTAAGCCATTCAATGGCCGGCTCCGGCCGCTCCTACCTGTTTAACGAATGAAGTGATGGCAATTCAGTAGCTTCGCACAAAGCAGTGCGCATGCCCCTGATCAGTTTACAGCTGCCTAACAGTGTTTTGAAAGCGCTTCGCTTACCGGTGAATAGTCCAAGAAGCCAGCAGCTCAGGGTACTCAGAAAATTACTTAAAAAAGCCAGGTTTACCGAATTCGGTCAGCATCATCGGTTTGATGAAATTCTTCAGAGCAAACACATTGGTAAAAAGTTTCAGGAATTGGTGCCTGTTTCCAATTACAACACCATGTATAAAAACTGGTGGCATAAATCTATGGACGGATATCCGGATGTCTGTTGGCCGGGTAAGATCCGGTATTATGCCCTGAGTAGCGGAACCAGTGAGGCTGCCAGTAAATACATTCCCATTACCAACGATTTGCTTCGTGGAAATAAAATCGTAATGATTAAGCAGCTACTTAGTCTTCGTACTTATGAAAATGTTCCTTTGGCCAGCATAGGAAAGGGATGGTTGGCGTTAGGAGGAAGCACTGATCTTCAGAAAGGTGCCGGCTATTTCGCGGGAGACCTGAGTGGAATTACCGTAAAAAAATCTCCTTTTTGGTTTCAGCCCTTTTATAAACCTGGAAGAAAGATTGCCAAAGAGCGCGATTGGAATAAAAAGCTGGAAGAGATAGTAGAGCGTGCCCCCCAATGGGATATCGGATTTTTGATAGGAGTACCTGCGTGGATTCAAATGTGTGTGGAGATGGTGATTGCGCGATATGGGTTAAAAAACATTCATGAAATCTGGCCCAACCTTTCTGTTTTTGTTCATGGGGGGGTTCATTTCGAGCCATACAAGAAAGGATTTGAAAAGTTATTGGGTCGGCCCATCACCTATATTGAGACGTATCTCGCCAGTGAGGGTTTTATTGCTTATCAAGACAAACAGTATGCCACAGGGATGCGACTGGTAACTAATGAACACCTGTTTCTGGAATTCATCCCCTTCGATGACAATAATTTTACTGTCGAGGGAGAACTGGTCGATCATCCGGAAGTGCGAATGATACATGAAGTGGAAGAGGGCAGAGACTATGCGCTGTTAATTAGTACAACCGCAGGTGCCTGGCGCTATTTAATAGGAGACACCATTCGTTTTGTAGACAAAAAAAACGCAGAGATCATCATTACCGGTCGAACCAAACACTTTTTAAGTCTTGTCGGCGAACACCTGAGCGTAGACAATATGAATAAGGCCATTCAATTATCTGCAGAAGAGCTAGGTCTCAGTATTCCTGAATATACGGTGGCGGGGGTTCCCTGTGACTCTTTCTTTGCCCATCACTGGTATGTGGCCTGTAACGATACCGTTAACAAAGATTTACTGCGGGAATCTATTGATAAACACCTAAAGCTGCTCAATGATGACTATGCAGTAGAAAGGAAATCTGCCTTGAAGGAAGTAAGACTGGATGTGCTCGAAGAATCGGTGTTTCTTTCTTTTATGCAATCTTTGGGAAAGCTGGGAGGACAACACAAATTTCCTCGGGTAGTCAAGGGTGAGATGTTGAATAAATGGCAACTGTTTTTGCAAAAGCCAATTCCAAAAATTTCCAGTAAGCCATAAAAAACTCTCGCACACAATAACCGGTACTCACATGACGGATGCCATATTAAAAGGATTAGTGCTTGGTTTTTTACTGGCTATTTCGGTGGGACCAGTCGTTTTTGCCATCATACGACACAGCATCCATCATGGAAAAAAAGCGGGATATTTTCTTGTGGCCGGCATTTCGGCCAGCGATGTACTATTGGTACTCATCGCTCATTTTTTTACTCAAATTTTTCATTCCCTGCTGACACATCGCCGGGCCATCGCCATCGGAGGAGGTATTTTTTTGATTTTACTCGGATTGTATACTTTGTTTGTTAAAAAGGTGAAGGTAGATGACGCCAACCGGATTGTTGACAAGGAGTACAAGGCACATCACTATGCCGGCATGTTTCTTTCCGGATTCCTGATTAATATACTTAATCCGGCGGTATTTCTATTCTGGCTGGCATGGACTACCGCAGTGCATGCGGATGCGGAAGATCGGTCAAGCCCCAATACTTATCAGTTCATCGTTTTCGGTACCTGTCTGCTTTTTGTTTTGTTGACCGATATGTTGAAAGTGTTTATGGCGGCGAAGCTCAGAAACAAGCTCACCCATCCGGTTTTACGGGGAATTAATATCATCTCAGGAATTATTTTAATTGTTTTTGGATTATTGCTGGCAACCGGACTCTTCTCTTCAGCTCCCGGTTCACATTGATATGAATATGCGTCAATTGATATACCTGTTCCTGCTGATCTTACTGACAAATAGTGTCGTCGCACAGTCTGACTTGCTGGCGTTTAAAAAAAACAACCGAACCATCCAATCCTGGTCATCCGGTAGTTACATTCTCTTTCAGATAGAAAACCAACAGTGGCTGGAGGGCTATGTCAGAAGAGTTTGGAAGGACAGCGTTCGTATCGATCTGGTTAAGCTCAATCGCGTTATTAATAACTGGGGCTTTTATTCTTTTGACACGGCTCGTATGGGACTTGTCGATCTGCACGTGCGAGATTTTCGGGCCTTACCCAAAAAGAATTTTTCTTACAATGTAATTAGCAACGGACAATTATTTAAGCTGGGAGCTTTGGGATATAGCACCCTCAATGTGATAAATAATCTGGCAAAAAAAGAGCCGGTATTTGCCCCCGATAATGCCGGCAAGCTGGGTATAGCTGCGCTGGTATACCTGACGGGAACCATTCTCGGCTCTTTTCATCGAACTTATTGGGAAGTCGGAAAAAAATATCAATTTGTGATTGTACCGCTTGCACCGGCCGACCCCTTAAAAACAGCTTCTCCTTCCCAACAATAGAAATACATGGCATTGACATTATATAGCATTGGTCAAAAACTCAAAAGGTGGATTCCCCGACTCTTCCTGTATCTTTTCATCAGCTCGTTTGTCTATATCCTGCTATGCAGATTCTTGATGCCGCCCATCACAATTATGCAGATCTCCAATGCCTGGGGTGTTGGCTTTCAGCGTGATTATATAAGCTGGTCGGAAATTGCACCTGCTGTTAAACTGGCGGCTATAGCCAGCGAGGATCAGTCCTTCACAGATCATGGTGGTTTTGACTGGGATGCGATTGAGCATAGCCTGCGTCCCAGAAAAAAAGGGAAGAAAACCAAAATCCCCTTGGGCGGGGGCGCCAGTACGATTACGCAACAGGTAGCCAAAAATGTATTTCTATACAATGGTACCGGAGTTTTCCGCTATATCAGGAAGCTACCCGAAGTTTACTTTACTAAAATGATCGAATGGCTTTGGGGGAAGCAAAGAATTTTAGAAGTCTATTTGAATGTAATTGAAATGGGTCCGGGGATTTTTGGTATTGAAGCTGCAGCCCGGGCATACTTTAAAAAACCGGCATCTCGGCTCAGCAGAGCGGAAGCGGCTATGATCATTGCCTGCTTGCCGAACCCCAAGAAGTTTACGGTGAAGCCGATGAGCAGAAGAGTTTCCTGGCGCTATCCTCAGATCCTGCGAGAGATGAATAACATAGAAGAGGATGAAGACATTCGGCAACTAATCAAAAAATAAACAGGTCATTACCCGGGAAGCATATTGTTCACCGCATGGATGGCTGATAGTAAACGTTGCTCATCATTTCCGCTGATGATTGCCCAGGGAGTTGTTTGGTTTATCAGCAGGTCTTTGTATAGATGAAACAGCTCGATTCTGTTTTTGTCATCCGGGTATTCGCGCAACTCGTCTTTTACCCAGGGCAGATCGGGCGAACAAAGCAGGTAACCATCGTATTTTCTTTTGGCAATCTGTTCAAGGATAAATGGATGACAACGACCAAAGACATACTCACACCATACTTTCATTACATACATATCGGTGTCAATGAATAAAGTAGGTGGTTGTATCGAGGTAATGAGATCGTGTGAATTAATCCAGCAGTTTTCTTGGGCTGACCAGCTCCATTTTTGTTCAATCTTACGAGTATATTCTTCTTCCAGCGCCAGCTGCCCCCGCGCAATTTCCAGCAATTGATCAAAAGTGTATTGGGTTCCGTTTTCCAAGAGGAAGAAGCGGGCGAATTCCGGACACCACTCGGTATGAAACTCCTGAGCCAGCTCCTCACACAAGGTGCTCTTGCCTGTTGATTCCGGCCCTACAATGACAATTTTTCTAACCATATAGAAACAGGGGAAGCAAACAAATATAGCAAGCTTTTACAAGGAACCTGATGCCGGGGAGTAGCTGCGGGCTTTTTGTTGCCAGCTGATGAGTCCGGCAATCGCCAGTATAAGCAGCACCATGAATTGAACACTGGTGAACATAAATCCCTTGACGAAGTAAAGAGGAATGGAAGCCAGATTGGTGGCAATCCAAAAATACCAGCTTGATACTTTCTTTTTCGCCATGCACCACATGCCGGTATACGCGGTGGCGGAAGCAAAAGCATCAGCAAAAGGAATTGCTTCCGGCGCGAAAGCTCTTTTGGCCCAAAGCAAGGCAGTAAGTAAAACGAGATAGGCAATCAAAAAAAACAGGAGCTGTTGTATCCAGTCTTTTCGGGTGTTTTGGCTTATTCGAATCACAGGTGCACCAGAATTCAGGTCTTTGCGGGTCCAGAGCCACCAGCCATAAATACTCATGAGGGTGTAATAAAGATTCACACTGGCTTCCCCCAGTAAATGACTTTTGATGCTGAGGTAAACATATAGAATGGTGTTGACCAATCCGGTGGGATATACCCAGATGTTTTCTTTTCGGCTGAACCAAACGCTGACAATACCGGCTATGACGGCGGTGAATTCTAAGGGGCCGGTTTGCAAAAGACCCCGGTAAAAAGATTGGTATAGTTCGGGTAAAGACAAGCCGTCGTTGATTGTCCGGTCGGGTTAAACGGAAGGGGTTATTCAGCTTCCGCTACCACTTCTTTTACTTCAGGAATCATGCGCTTCATCATTCCTTCTATGCCTGCTTTGAGGGTAATCATGGAAGAAGGACAACCACTGCAACTTCCCTGGAGCATGAGGTTCACCACCCCATTTTCGTAGCTCTTGAATTGAATGGCTCCTCCATCCATTTCAACGGCGGGCTTTACATAGTTTTCCAACAACTCTTTTACGCGCTTTACGATATCATCATCGTCTGCGTGAACGGTATTACCGGCCGGCTGAAGCTGAGACAACTCTTCTTCGTTCACCACTACTCCGCCGTTTTCCAGGTATTCTTTCAGGAACTGCTTGATGGCGGGAATTACATCCTGCCAGTCTTCTGTTTCAGCAGTTTTGGTGAGCGTAACAAAATTGCTGGCAATGAAAACGCTTTTTACAAAAGGAAATCCAAATAACTCTTTAGCCAGCGGGGAAGGTCCTGCCAGACTTTCTTCGGCGAAATCAATGCTTTTGCCCGGATACAATAATTTGTTGGCAACAAATTTCATGGTTTCAGGGTTCGGAGTCATTTCTGTATAAATGCTGATGACGGGATTGCCGGTGGTAATCATACGCTTCCAATTAATGTATACAAAGATAAACAATTCGGGAGGCGAAAGGGTTGAGTTCCTTTGCCGGGCCTGCCTTTTTTCGGATTTCGTAAAGGGGCTACGATGAGCCCTGCTCACCTACTATGCGCAATTTGGCATAATTCAGCATGATCTTTTTTTCACCATTGGTATTAAAAACAATGGTTGCTACCGGGTTATGGGAAGACCCCTCGATTCTTGCAACTTTTCCAAATCCGAACTTTTGGTGTTCCACTTCCTGGCCTACTTCCAACCGCGATGTATCGCTGGGAATAAAGTTCGCAGAAGGCTTGTGTTCTACCACTTTGGGACTGGTGGGGGCAAGATAGGAAGGGGTGACAGATGATTCCGGTTTTTTTCTGGTTCCCGGATTTGTATTCGAGGGCAGGTCGTTATAGTCACCCCAACCTCCATTCCACTTGGCTGCCGGGCGGTTGTTTCCCCACCCGCCCATGGCCCTGCTGTTGGCTCCGGAATAGGATTTGTCGAGGTATTTTTCAGGAATCTCATCCAGGAATCGGCTCGGATCATTCTGAATCAACTGGCCATAACGATACCGCGTATTGGCATAACTCAGCCAAAGTTTTTGTTTGGCACGCGTGATCGCTACATAAAACAAACGACGTTCTTCCTCCAGGTCTTCCCGGGTATTGATACTCATCATGCCCGGAAACAGATTTTCCTCCAGGCCACCCACAAACACACATTCGAATTCAAGTCCTTTCGCTGCGTGAATCGTCATTAGACGCACTACATCTGAATTCTGGCTATCATCATCGGCATCGGTGTGCAAGGCAATCTGTTGCAGGTATGACCCCAAAGATTTATCGCCTAACTCACCGTCATCGTTTGACGGACTTTCAGTCCATTCCTTAATCGAGTTCAATAATTCCTGTAAGTTATTGTAACGATCAAGGCCTTCCGCCGATTTGTCGTTGAATAGTTCTTTAACGAGTTCGGTATGTTTTCCTACCTGAATCGCCACATCGTATGCATTTTTACTGGTAAGGATGCTTTGGAAATAGCGGATCATGGTGACGAAGTTGCTGATGCTTTGCAGCGTGCCGGCTCGAAACCCGAACTCAGCTGCTCTCGACATTACTTCAAATACAGGGATCTTCTTTTCATTCGCGAAAATGACCATTTTCTCAATCGTCGTTTTGCCGATGCCGCGAACGGGATAATTGATGATTCGCTTCAGCGATTCTTCATCAGCGGGATTCACGGTAACCCGCAGGTAAGCCAGCAGGTCTTTTACTTCCTTCCTTTGATAAAAGCTTACACCACCATATATCTTACAAGGAATACCCATTCGGCGCAGGCTTTCTTCAAAAGAACGGCTTTGGGCATTCGTTCTGTAAAGGATGGCAAAATCACTGTTGCTGAAGTGATACCTCAGTTTTTGCTCCTGGATGGCATCCGCTGCCATTTTTCCCTCGTCATTATCGGTCATCGTTCTTACCAGGCGAATCAACTCTCCGGAAATGTTTTCTGTCCATAATTTTTTATGGATTTGTCCCTCATTTTTTTTGATTACCTCGTTTGCTACTTCGAGAATATGGGCACTGCTTCGGTAGTTCTGCTCTAGTTTGATCAGGTGTACGTCGTCATAATCTTTTCTGAATTGCAGAATGTTCTCAATGGTCGCGCCGCGAAAGCTATAGATACTTTGGGCATCATCTCCTACGACGCAAATGTTTTCGTGAACAGCTGCGAGTAATTTGGCAATTCGATATTGTACCGGATTGGTATCCTGGTACTCATCAATCAGCACGTATCGGAATTTATGTTGGTATTTGTGCAGGATATCCGGGAAGTTGCTCAGCAGCTCATACATTTTTAATAAGAGATCATCAAAGTCCATCGCACCATTGCGAAAACATCTTTCACAGTAGGAAGCATAAATCCGACCAATTTCAGTTTTTTTAGCGCGGGCATCTTCCTGTTGAATCGAGGGATCTTCTGCATATACATCCGGATAGATCAGGGCATTTTTTGCCCATGAAATACGGCTGCCCACGGCTGCGGGCTTGTATTCCTTTTCATCCAGGCCCATCTCCCGTACTACAGTTTTGATCACGGAACGGCTGTCTTCGGTGTCGTAGATGGTAAAGTTCGCCGGATAGCCCAGGTGCCTGGCTTCAGCGCGCAGGATGCGGGCGAATACACTGTGGAAGGTGCCGATGTAGAGATTACGTGCTTCATTGTTGCCGAGAATCTTTTCGATTCTATCTTTCATTTCTGCCGCCGCCTTGTTGGTGAAGGTGAGGGCAAGGATATGGAAGGCATCTACCCCGTTGTTCATCAGGTGCGCAATGCGGGTTGTCAAAACTTTTGTTTTTCCGCTGCCGGCACCAGCAATAATCATCAATGGACCATTGATATGTTGCACCGCTTCCTTTTGCTGCTCATTCAGTCCCGACAAATAATTCACCATGCCCGCAAGTTACACGCTTGTAACAGGAAAAAATGTCAAAGTGCAGCCGACCCCGCTGCTTTTTTTATGCACATAGAAGGACGAAGCATAATTTTTTTAAGAGATTGATAAAATAATAGTCTATTAAAATGGTAGACTTTATTTTTTTCAATATTTTTGTTCATCCTGCTGTTGGATCAATTGTCAGACAGCGCCTGTCAGGGTCAGGTGGCCGAGGGGAAAGGTAGGGGTCGGCAAAACCCCGGACGGCGGTTCGACTCCGCCCTTGACCTCAGTTTTTGGGGTAATTTTAGCAAGCAAGACAAGGGGCCTGCCTATTTAGGTAGGCCCTTTTGTTAAAACCACATTAAAGCGGGTTTTTCCTTTTAACCCCCGTCGGTTATTTCGTAAATTTGCTGTTCTCCTGAATCGAAGGGGGCTGTCAATTGCTATCAGAGTGGCAGAAGAAACGAAAAAGTGCGCAGATATGAAAAACCTGAGAAGAAAGCCCGGAATAATTATAAGTGCCCTGGTGCTTACCCTTGCGATTTTATTATTACCTCCTGCCATACCTACGAAAGGAAGTGATGTTGTTGCAGAAGCTCCGGGAGACCCTTCCGGAAAGCTGGCTTTGTATGAGGAGTTAGGACTGGGTGCAAGGGGGCTTTCCAAGGCGGCATATGTTCATGCGATTAACGGATGGAATGCTTTACTGAAAGAGGGAAAAATCAGAAAGGACAATATTCTTTCGATACTGGACTTTTCTTTGCCTTCTGGACAAAAAAGAATGTTTGTAATTGACCTCGAGCTCGGGCGCTTGCTTTTTAATACCTATGTATCGCACGGCAGAAATTCCGGTAAGGAGTTGGCTACTCGGTTTTCCAATCGCATTAATTCCAACCAATCCAGTCTTGGGTTTTTTATTACCGGGGATACTTATTCCGGAAAACACGGAACTTCTCTGCGCCTGCAAGGAGAAGAATCCGGCATCAATGACAATGCTTTGAATCGTGGGATCGTGGTTCACGGGGCCAACTATGTCAGTGAGAAAGTGGCTGAACGACAGGGCTTCATCGGTCGCAGTCAGGGTTGTCCTGCCATCCCCCCACAGCTTACCCGTCCTATCATTGATCACATCAAAGAAGGCAGTTGTCTGTTTATTTATAGTCCCGATGCCAATTATCTGCGTCGTTCCTCCATACTTCGACCTTTGGCATTTAGGGGTTAATTTTTTCACTACCGGAGTTTTCTTTCAGTTGTTACCTTAGCAGACAAATAATTGCTGCTTCATGAAACGGTATGTCTTACTCGTATTCGCCACAGTTTCCGTTTTTTCGGGTGCTGCGCAAAAAAATGATCGTCAATTAGAAAAAGAATTGAGGTCCATGATCAACGGATTTCGGGGCGATATAGGTATTTATGTACATGATCTCACCACGGGCAGGCAGGTAGCTATTCAGGCAGATTCTTTGTTCCCTACGGCCAGCCTGGTAAAGATTCCGATACTTACGGGCATCATGCGCAAAATAGAAGACGGCAGCTTAAGTTATCATCAGCCGTTAGTCTATAAAGATTCTCTTTTGTATGAAGGGGAGGATATTCTGGGTTCATTGAAGAACAATGAAAAAATAGAATTGAGCAAGGTGATGATGCTAATGCTCACCATGAGTGACAACACGGCCAGTCTCTGGCTGCAAACGTTGGCCGGTACCGGAACCCGTATCAATGAGTTGATGGATAGTCTTGGCTTACCCAATACCCGCGTGAACAGCCGGACCCCCGGCAGGACAGAGCAAAGAAACAAGTGGGGATGGGGACAAACAACGCCCAGGGAGATGGGACAGCTGCTGGAGAAAATCATCCGACATGAAGTAATCAGTTATGCTGCCAGCGAAAAAATGTTGCGGCTCATGAGCCGGAATTATTGGGACGAAGAAGCAATTTCCCGCATTCCTGCGGATGTATTTATTGCCAGTAAAAGCGGCGCGGTGGATGCAAGCAGGAGTGAGTTATTATATGTAAACGGGAAAAAATGCAGCTATATTTTTAGCATCTGCACCAAGAATAATGTGGACCGCTCCTGGGAGGCGTCGAATGAAGCCTGGGAGCTCACCCGTCGGATTAGTCAGTATTTA
>JBIIRN010000111.1:0-6383 GCA_044341525.1 Sediminibacterium sp.
AGGGGAAAAAATGATGAATCATAAAGTTACAGAAAATCATCATGGCCCGACCGGCGTAAAAAAGAACGACAAAATAAGCTCCGGCGAATGTTTGCTAATGATAAAAAAGTAATTTGCTTCAAAACATGTGATCATGATTCAGCGCCTCTTGTTGCTCTCTCTTTTTAGTATGACCGTGTCGGGACTTTTTGCTCAGCGAACTCAAAAACCACCCCTGCACGGAAAAAATTGGATGGCGATCACCGGAAAACCACTGGCAGCCACCGCCGGCGCCACGATTTTTCAGCAAGGAGGAAATGCGGTAGATGCGGCCTGTGCCATGCTGGCCGCCACCTGTACCATGTGGGACGTGTTGAGCTGGGGAGGAGAAACACAGGCCTTGATTTATAACCCAAAGACCAAAAAAGTAATTGGCATTAACGCGCTGGGAGTAGCGCCGACGGGAGCAACACCGGAGTTTTTTAAAAGCAAGGGCTATCGGTTTCCGCCCGAATATGGGCCGCTGGCTGCTGTAACTCCGGGAACAGTAGGGGGACTCTGTCACATGCTGCAGCAATATGGAACCATGAGTCTTAGACAAGTGTTGGCGCCGGCGATGCAGTTGGCGGCGGGCTATCCCATTGATGCGGAAACGGCTAATAGCATCGAAAGAGAAAAAGAGCAGATTAAGCAGTGGCCCTACAGCAAAAGGGTTTTCCTTCCCCACCTGGGTGAAAAAAGAGAAGCACCCGAAGCCGGAGAATTATTTGTGCAGCAAGACCTCTATAATACTTTAAGTAAAATGGTAGAAGCAGAACAACAGGCGCTGAAAAAAGGCAAATCCAGAAAGGAAGCCATTCAGGCCGCTTGTGACCGTTTTTATAAGGGAGACATTGCGCAAGAGTTTGTGCGCGGATGCCAGGAACAGGGCGGACTAATCACGCAACAAGACCTTGCCAGCTGGAGGCCCAAAGAAGAAGAACCAATGATGGTCAACTATCGGGGTGTTGATGTTTATAAACTATCTCAATGGACCCAGGGCCCCATGCTCTTGCAGTCCCTCAACCTATTAGAGCCGCTTGACCTGAAGGCAATGGGATATAATTCTCCGGAATACCTGCACACCTTATACCAGGTGATGAACATGACGCTTGCGGACCGCGACTTTTATTATGGTGACCCCGCCCGAAACAGCGGCCAGCCCATGCGAGGCCTGTTGAGCAAGGAGTATGCCCGGGCAAGGCTAGCCACGATGAGAAAAGACGCCAACGACCCGGACGTACAACCCGGCGACCCCTATCCTTTTGAGGGAAAAGAAAACCCCTTCAAGGAGTTGCTGGAAGCCAGAAAGCAGATAACAGACAGTGCGGCGAAGAGAAACTTTGTTCCCGCACACGATAGCACCGGAACCGCATTTAATACTGAGCAGGGAGATTATATGGAGCGACTTTGGATGGGAACCACCAGCGTAGAAGCGGCAGACAAGGAAGGCTGGGTGGTTTCTATTACGCCCAGCGGCGGCTGGATACCTGCCACCATTGCCGGCAACACCGGTGTGGGGATGAGCCAGCGCCTGCAAAGTTTCGTGCTCGACTCTGCCATCAACCCCTTCAACGTGTTAGCGCCCGGAAAACAACCCAGGGTTACCCTAACGCCCTCTCTGGCCCTGAAAGACGGGGCGCCCTATTTGTCCTTTGCTGTGCAGGGCGGAGACACGCAAGACCAAAACCTGCTGCAGTTTTTTGTCAACATGGTTGATTTCGGAATGACTGTTCAGCGGGCAACAGAGTCTGCCAATATGAATACCAACCAGCTGTGGCTGTCGCTGGGGGGAGCCAAACTGACCGATCGCAAGCCACGTCCCGGAGAAATGTTGCTCAACAGCCGAACCCCCCAGGCCACCCGCGACGCGCTTAAGAAAATGGGCTATGCGCTTAGTTTTTCAGAACGCAGCAGCGGCCCCATCAATGCCATTTTCTTCGATAAAAAACATGGCACACTCTGGGGAGGCTCTTCTAACCACGGTGAAGACTATGGTATAGGATGGTAGTTGGCCTCTTTTAGCCGCCCCGGTGTAAAAACGGGGAAAACTCGCGTATAAATACCCGCTGCCCGCATGTGGCTATCTGTACTTTTGGGCAATAAAGCAAAAACTAATTACGTTAGTAAAAAAATACTAAAAAAATTAGTTGAATTGAAAAAGAGTTGTATCTTTGAATTCACAAACGACTAACCTATCTAAAACGAAAGAAAATGAGTAACGCAGAAAAGCTGAAAGCCCTCAAGCTGACGATTGACAAGATTGACAAGGATTATGGCAAGGGCAGCGTCATGATGATGAATGAAAAAAGCCAGGATGCGATGGAAGTAATTTCCACCGGCTCCATCGGCCTGGATGCGGCCCTCGGCGTAGGGGGGCTTCCTAAGGGAAGAATCGTTGAAATTTATGGTCCGGAGTCTTCCGGAAAAACCACGATTGCCATACATGTTATTGCTGAGGCGCAAAAGAAAGGGGGCATGTGTGCTATCATAGATGCAGAACATGCGTTTGATAGCTCCTACGCACAAAAGCTCGGTGTAGATGTTGACAACCTCTTGATATCTCAACCTGATTATGGTGAGCAGGCGCTGGAGATTGCAGACAGGTTGATTTTGTCTGGCGCACTCGATGTGGTCGTTATTGACTCTGTTGCAGCGCTGGTGCCCAAAAGCGAACTGGAAGGAGAGATGGGGGACAGCAAAATGGGATTGCATGCCCGGCTGATGAGCCAGGCACTCAGAAAACTTACTGCCACGATTAATAAAACCAATACGGTTTGCATTTTCATCAACCAGCTGCGCGAAAAAATTGGTGTTATGTTCGGGAATCCCGAGACAACTACCGGAGGAAATGCGCTGAAGTTTTATGCATCCATACGACTAGACATTCGACGCATGTCACAAATCAAAGATGGCGATGCGGCAGTCGGTAACCATGTTAAAGTAAAAGTGGTGAAAAACAAAGTCGCACCTCCATTCCGCGCAGCTGAATTTGATATCATCTTTGGAGAGGGCATCAGCAAGCTGGGTGAAATCATTGATATGGGAGTAGAACTGGGCATTGTGCAAAAAAGCGGTAGCTGGTTCAGCTATGAGAGCAACAAGCTCGGACAAGGACGGGATGCCGTTAAGACTCTCTTGCACGACAACCCAGAACTGGCAGCCGAAATCGAAGCAAAAATTCGAACCAAGGTAAGCGAGCAAAAACTGGTGGCAGCGGAGGCTTAAGCAGCCAAAAAAACAAAGCAGGATTTCCCATTAGGGCCGCGCACCAAACGCCAATAAAAATTTTGGGTCGATAGGGTTAGTTAGTATAACCGCTCTGATTATTCAGGGCGGTTTTTATTTATCAGAAAACAACCAGCAAGAGCAATAAGAAAGAATGAATATTTTTAATTAAATCAGCTATCGTGCTATATGCATTCATGAAATTCTGCTTGCGCGTGGCGATAGGTTGGTATATTCCTTCTTTTGCTGTTCGCGGCAGAGTGGAAGACCCCACCCATGGACCCGTTCTGCTGGTTGCTAACCATCCGGACTCTTTTCTGGATGCGATATTGATAGCCCTCTCCTGTTCACAGCCCATGCACTTTTTGGCACGGGGAGACGTCTTCAACAAGCCCTGGCATCGATGGTTGTTGCGACAGCTAAACATGTACCCTGTTTATCGTATCCGAGAAGGAAGACAGCACGTTCACCTGAACAGAACTTCTTTTCAATATGCCAACGAAGTCTTATCGGCAGGAGGCACCCTGCTCATTTTTATAGAAGGAATTTGTTTGAACACACACGAACTACAACCCTTCAAGAAGGGAGCCGGGAGAATAGCGCTGGAGGCCGCTCATTTTCCTGGATTTCGAATCATTCCGGTTGGTGTTGCCTACAGCGATTTCCGCCGCATAGGCAAGGCCGCGACGGTTTGTTTTGGTGCCCCGCTACGCGCTGATCAGCTATTCAGCTCCGCCAACGAACAAAGCAATATCCATCAGATGAACGCAATCATCTTTCCAATATTACAAAAGCTAATACAACCCCCAGTAGCAAGGCCCAACGACAAGCCCACCGGCCTCTTGTCTTTGATACTTCCTTTGTCCCGAATTTTAAACTTCCCGCTTTTCTATCCGATAAGCCGATGGGTGGCATCGCTCACCAGCGGAACCGTCTTTTATGATTCAGTATTATTTGCTGTTTTGCTGCTAACTTATCCACTCTACTTGATTTGTATATTTTGGATCCTATCCATCCTTGGTTGTACTGTCATCGTTTCTCTGCTATTAACATTGTCTTTACCCGCTACAGCGTATTATGCTTTGTCACGCCGCCTTGAATTGTACTATAAAGACCAAGCCGTATCTTCATAGTCGTTAAAAAGACCTCCCATGCAAGAAAAAAAATTATTGGGTAAGCGGAAGAGAATTGCGTTGGTGGCTCACGATCACAAGAAGATTGATTTACTCGAGTGGGCGATTCACAACAAAGCCGCCCTCGCCAAGCACGAACTGATTGCGACCGGAACTACCGGACGCCTGTTAGAAGAAAAGCTGGACCGCCCGGTGAAAAAATTATTAAGCGGACCACTTGGCGGAGACCAGCAAATCGGTGCCATGATTGCTAATGGCGAAATAGATATGGTTTTCTTTTTCTGGGATCCCATGCAGGCACAGCCACATGACAGCGACGTAAAAGCGCTTCTTCGGCTATGTGTTGCCTGGAATCTGCCCATGGCTTGTGATCGGGCCACAGCAGACTTTATCATGACATCGCCATTTATGCACGAGGAATACCAGGCAACATTACCAGATTATTCCGGATATTTAAACAGGCCCATTTCAGACCATGGATGAGTTGTTGTTGAGACCCTGGCAAATGTCGGACGCAGCTTCATTGGTTGAAATTGCGAACAACCCTGCTATTTTTCAACGTGTTCGGGATGCCTTTCCTTCTCCCTATACCCATGCCGATGCTGTAAACTGGATTTCCAATGCGTCTAAGACAAAACCGCCGGAAAGTTTTGCAATTGAATACCAAGGACAGTTGGCAGGCACCATCGGCTATATTCCCGGAACGGATGTTTACATCAAAACCTGTGAGATAGGATATTTTATTGGTGAGCGCTTTTGGGGAAAAGGAATAGCCACCGAATCAATCCGCTTGCTGACGGAACACATTTGGTCGCTGCAAAAATATGTTCGCATTCACGCATTTGTTTTTAGCAACAATCCCGCATCAGAAAGGGTTTTACAGAAGAACGGATTTTTTTTGGAATCTACCCGAACCAAAGCAGTTTATAAAAACCATGAGTTGCTCGATGATCACGTTTGGGTTAAATTGAATATACCATGAAGCAAAAAATAATCTTTTTCCTCCTGTCCGCTGCGCTCCACTTCAGCGAGCCCATACAGGCTCAAACAACAAGTCCGTCCTCTAAAACAGCCGATATGGCAGCCGCAGCCCGGCTCTTTGATTTGCAATTTACTCAACAAGAGCTCGATACCATGTACGACGGTATTCAGGAAAATCTTGCCAACTATCGGCTCATGCACCGACAGAAACTCGCCAACAGTGTTCCGATGAGCTTGTGGCAGAGTCCTTTGTTGCCCGGTATGATGGTTAATCAGGGGAAGGACAATATTCGATGGAAGCTTCCTAAAACAACGCTTCCGGAAAACAGAAACGAGTTGGCCTTTATGAGCATTGCAGAGCTGGCGTATCTGGTGAAGAACAAAAAAATATCTTCTGTTGATTTGACCTCCTTCTTCATCAACAGGATCAAAAAATATGGCGACACCCTGCAGTGCGTGATTTCTATAACGGAAGAAATAGCGATGGCACAAGCGAAAAACGCTGACGAAGAAATAACTGCCGGAAAATACAGGGGGCCGCTGCATGGAATTCCCTATGGACTCAAGGATTTGTTTGCAGTACGTGGCACCAAAACAACCTGGGGCGCAGCCCCATACAAAGACCAGGTGATTGAAGAAGACGCCTACGTATATCAAAGGCTACAGGAAGCCGGTGCTGTGTTGATTGCAAAATTCACCCTGGGCGCATTGGCGATGGGAGATTATTGGTATGGCGGAAGAACAAAAAATCCCTGGAATACGGCTACCGGATCTTCGGGCTCTTCTGCGGGCTCGGCTTCTGCAACGGCCGCGGGCCTTGTTCCGTTTGCCATTGGAACCGAAACCTGGGGATCAATTATTTCTCCGGCATCTACCTGTGGCTTGACCGGACTCCGTCCGACCTTTGGCAGCATCAGCAGAAGTGGCGGTATGACGCTCAGCTGGAGTCTCGATAAAATAGGACCCATCTGCAGAAGCGCAGCAGACGCCGCCATGGTCTTTGCATTTATCCATGGCACCGAT
>JBIIRN010000112.1:0-6366 GCA_044341525.1 Sediminibacterium sp.
GAAAAAAAGAAATGAAGTTTCTGCTGACGTCTTGCCTCTCCCTGTTCCTGGTGATTACACTGAGTGCCCAGCCCTACCGAACTGTCAGGGGTCAACTGCTCGATAGTGCTACCCGGGAGCCGATTGCTATGGCCAGTGTAAAAAACAATGCATCCGGTGCAACCGTTATGACCAACAGCAAAGGATTTTTCACTTTACCTGTTGCTGCCGGTCAGTTACTTTCCTTTGCCGCAGTGGGTTATCATTTTGATACTATTTATTATACAGGAACCCTGTTGTTAAAAGATACCCTGCAGCTCGAATTGTCTGCCCTGGTAGTAACGAGTCTGGGAAATGTTACCGTTTCCGCCCGTGGATATTCCCGCTATCAGTTAGACAGTATGCAGCGTTCACAAGATTTTTTTCAATCCATGGGCCGTTCACCACTTCCTACCCTTTCCCAGGCAAATTCGGGGGCAGGTATTGCCCTGAACATTGACCGATTCTCTAAAAGGGAAAAAAGGAAAAGAAATGCTATCCGCTTCTTCAATGAAAATGAAAAAGAAGCTTACATTAATTACCGATACACCCCGGAACTGGTCAGTAAATATACCGGACTAAAAGACGAGAAATTAGAGGAATTTATGGGGAAAAGCCGCCCCAGCTGGGAATGGCTGCGTCAGCATACCAGTGAGATAGATATGGCCTACCACATCAATGAGCAACTGAAAAAATATCCACCCGCCAAATAGAACGTAGTTATTCAAAGCGCAGGGCCACAATCGGATTCAGCTTCGCTGCTTTCATCGCCGGATAGATTCCTGCAATAAGTCCGACCGCAGTACACAAGATTACTCCCATCACCACCCAGAACCAGGGAACCACAAAACCCGTCTTAAGGATAATAGAAAATAAGTTCCCCACCAGAATACCGAGGATGATACCAAATAATGCACCCAGCAGACTGATGATGATGCTTTCAAATAAAAATTGTTGACGGATATTGCTGCTCTTGCCACCAATGGCTTTGATCAAACCAACTTCCCTTGTGCGCTCACTCACTGCCACCAACATAATATTCATTAAACCAATGGCAGCCCCCACCAAAGTAATAAATCCAATGGCTCCTGCTGCGCCGGTAATGCTGCCGAGAAAACCAATGAAAAGTTCGGCAAACTTATCGCTCCGCTCTACTACAAAATTGATCTCATCTGCCGGCTCCATTTTTCTTACGGCGCGGAATACCGCCGTCGCCTCATCAGAGGCAACGTCTAACTCACGTACATTTTTTACCATCACACCCAAAATGTAAGAGGATGAAATATTCTGAAACCGTCGAACATTGGTATAGGATGTAAATATCATGTCATCTTGCCGCAGCATGGCACTTGATCCCTTGCTTTTCAATAAACCAATTACCCGGTAAGGCATGCTTCCCACCCGTATAATTTTATCGATGCAGCGCTCTGCATTAAGGCCAAATAATTTGGTGGCGACATTGCTTCCTAAAATACAAACGTTTCTGCCACTTTGAATATCGAGTTCATTCAGGTTCCTTCCGGCTGCAATGCTGTAGCCATTTACCGCCAGATAATTTTCATCACCCCCCCACACAGTAATTTGTGGATTGGTTTTCTTTTCCAGGTAATGCAACTCCTGGGCACCCGGTCCTCTCCGGTATACACTTACGATTGATCCGGGGAAATTAAAATTATTTTTAAAGCGCTCTGCCTCATCTTTCAAAATGGGTTTACCCATGTTAGACTTCTTCTCTTTCAGTTTTCGGTTGGTCTTCTTTACTTCATTATTCCGGTTATTGAACCCCATACGGGCTTCCTTGAATCGAATGCTGAAAGCATTGGCGCCCATGGAAGAAAAACTTTCCTTCAAACTCTGATTCATAGCTTCAATTGCAGTAATAATTCCAATTAAAGCCATAATACCAAAAGCAATAATAGCAATGGTAATCGATGATCTCAGTTTATTGCCGCGGATGGTTCGCCAGGCGAGCGAGAAAGTATCTAATAATTTCATTGCGGCATTTTATTTAGTACAACACACAAAATTACATCGCCTTGAGCGCAATGCAGGTAAACCGAGCCAAAAATGTGAGGAGCGGTTAAAAATAGATGAATTTGAGCACGGCAGTAGGGAAGAGACCGGTATAAAGCAGCAATGCCGCCAAGAATAATAAGGTCCAGCCAAAGCTTTTGCTCAGGGGGGAAGTCCATTCCGGTGTACCGGTTTTGAAATACATGGATTGTATCACCCGGAAATAATAGTAGACACTGACTGCCGCTAATAAAACGGCAGCAATTACTAACCAGAGAATACCCCCTGCTCTTACAGCAGCAGAGAGCATGTAATACTTAGCGAAGAATCCGGCAGTGAGGGGTATACCTGCCAAAGAGAGAAGAAAAACTGCAGCTGAAAATGCTATTAATGGTTGCTGAGCAGCCAACCCATTGAAACCATCCAGAGAATAATCCTTCAATTTGATCAGAATGGCAAAGAGACCTATCGTAGCGATGCTATAGGAAAACGCATACAAAATCAAACCTTCTTTGGAAAGCACACTTGTTCCATAGAGAGCAAATAGCATAAACCCGGCTTGGGCGATACTTGAATAAGCCAGCATGCGCTTGACACTTTGCTGGAAAACAGCCGTAATATTTCCAATCAGGAGGGTTGACAAAATCACCAGCGGAAGAATAATCAGCCAGCTATCTCCTAAAATAGAAGTCCGAACATCCATCAATTTGATAAAAGCATAAAAACCTGCGGACTTGACAATGGTGGCCATAAAGGAAGTAAATACAGAGGGGGCACCATCGTAAACATCGGGCGTCCAGAAATGGAAGGGTGCTGCAGATACTTTAAAACACATCGATACAAAAAGCAGTATCAACCCGCCGATCTCTAAAAAAGCAGGGCGAAACCCAAGACCTGTAGATGCCGGATTGGAGGGTGTCAGGGTAATTCCAAAGCGACCGGTTGCCCCATAAATCAATGCAATTCCCATTAACATGATTCCCGTTGAAAAAGACCCCATCAGAAAATACTTCAAAGAGGCTTCATTACTTTTCAGGTTTTTCTTGTCGGCACCGGTCAAGATATAGAGGGGAATGGTCATGATTTCAATTCCCAAAAACAACATGAGTAATCCGTTAAACGAAGTGAGTATGCTCACCCCGCAGAGCACAAAAAATATCAAGGCATAATATTCTGCCACATGAACCCCTGCTCTTTCTATATCCTTTCCACTGAGGATCACATATAACAAGGCAGCTACAAATGCTACGGTATTGAAGAAAAGTCCCATTGAATCAAAATGAAGCATCTCATGGGTATCTATTTTAATTACCCAGGTTCCGTAACTCTGCAGCCCATTCACGCCAATCACCAGCAACAATCCGGCAATAGCCAGATAGGTAACTGTTGATTTGTTTTTAGCTACGAGTCCACCAAACATCATTACTACCCCCCAGACTGCTGAAAAAATAATTGCATTCATACGATTCAATATTTCTTCCGGATAAATCCGGTTATCTTATTTATTTATGGTCATTGCCTCCACGGTATCTTTTGTCAGATCAATGAGTGGTTGCGGATAAATGCCTCCCAGTAAGACCAGTACCACCAGGAAAACCAAGACCCAGGTAACATTGGCAGACAGATCATTCACTACCCGATCAGGTTGAGCAGGTGCTCCGTACAATACTTTTTCAATCATACGCAACGTATATACAGCTGCCAGAATGATACTGATTCCGGCGGTAGCTGCCATCACCCAATTGTACCGAAACAGTCCGTTGAACATCATGAATTCCCCCACAAATGCATTGGTCAAAGGCAAGGCAACATTGGCCAGTCCCATGATTACGAGCAGTATGGCCAGGCGGGGTGCCTGTTGGGCGAGTCCGCCCAATTCATTCAGTTGACGGGTGCCGGTTGCCTTTTCAATAGCATCAGCCAGAATCCAGAGTCCAATTACATTGATGCCATGGCTAAACATTTGCAGCATTACCCCCTGTGTGGCACCTGCATGTGCAGTAAACAATGCCGCTGCCATCAAGCCGATGTGAGCGATGGAGGAATATGCAATCACCCTGCGCAGGTTATTTTGCTGCATAGCAATCAAAGATGCATAGAGCATGCCGGCCACAGAGAGTGCGATGATGATATCATCATATATGGCGGCTTCTGCCGGGAAAAGGGGAAGAAGCCAGCGAATCACGGCATATATGCCCATCTTCACCATGATTCCACTCATCACCATGGTCACAGGTGAAGGAGATTCATCATAGGCATCGGGCTGCCAGGTGTGCAGCGGGAAAATCGGCATTTTTATGGCGAAGGCAATAAAAAACAAAAAGAAAAGTAACGGCCGGTTAGGGGCACTCAACGCAGCCTTAGTAATGTCACTGATTGCAAAGCTTGTCTCCTGCATCTGAAAAGACAGGTAAATAATTCCTGCCAGCATCAGCAATGAGCCAATGAAGGTGTAAAGGAAGAATTTGATGGTTACGGCTATTCTCCTCTCCCCGCCCCAGGTAGAACAAAGGAAATAAACCGGTATCAGTGCCAACTCCCAGAAGAAATAAAATAAGAGGGCATCTGCAGCAAGAAAAACCCCCATCAATCCTGCCTGACTCAACAACATCCAACCATAGAAGGCCCCGGATGATTGAAAGGTTTGGTGATAAACAGCAATGAAAATAACAGGGAAAGAGAGGGCAGTCAGCAAACACAGCATTTGGCTCATCCCATCCATGGCCAGCGAAAAACTTGATCCCATCACCGGTAGCCAAGACAGGTTGACTGACAGGGAACCTGCATTCGAGGGCAGCAGCGTGGCAATTGCAATACCCAGCGTGATGAGTGCTGAAAAGAGGGAAAACCGCCGTGCTGCTTCAGTAGACCGAAACGCAAAACTGGCAGCGCCGGTAAGCAAAGGAATTAAGATGAGAAATACTGAAATCATAGGTTTGCTTTAACAGGAGAAACTACTCTCCATTAAAATATCTTGTGAATCAATGCCATCAATTTATTATCGTTGAACCAGATCAGGAAAAACACCACCATGGACAAAACCATGATGAGCAGATAATTCCCTACCTGACCACTTTGTATTAAGCGGATTTGTCTACTGCTATAGTGAACCAATCTTCCGATACCGTTTACACATCCGTCAATCACATTTTTTTCCAGCACATTTTTCAACAAATCAGCAAAAGAACGCAGTGGCTGCACAATGGCATAGTTATAAATTTCATCTACATACCACTTATTGGCAAGCAGTCCGGTAGCCGGCTGATCGTCAATTTTCTCGCGACCTGCACTTCTTATCGCCAAAAAAATCACGGCAACAATCGCTACAGTTGCACCCCCAACCATTCCCCATTCTTTTGCTACAGAGAGATGAGCATGTTCTTTTGCCAATGCAGATGAATCGGCAAAAATCGGCGCCAGATAATGTTCCAGACGATGGCCCCCGGATAACATCCACTCCGGAATACCAATCCATCCGCCGGCCACCGACAAAATAGCCAGCACCACCAGAGGCAGTAACATTGGCAAGGGACTTTCATGAACCGGGTGTGCTGGATCTGAGTGGT
Source organism: Sediminibacterium sp. (assembly GCA_044341525.1). GTDB lineage: Bacteria > Bacteroidota > Bacteroidia > Chitinophagales > Chitinophagaceae > Sediminibacterium. The sequence continues at coordinate 5,598 of JBIIRN010000112.1, forward strand.
ACCGGGCTTCGCCCAGGAAGGTCAGTGTATAAAGTCGGAACATATAAAATGCGGTCATCAAGGCTCCTGCCAATCCAAGAAAATAATAAACGGGATTCGCCTGGAATGCTGCAGCAAGGATTTCATCTTTTGAGAAAAAGCCGGATAAAGGCGGTATTCCTGCAATGGCAAGACAACCAATAAAAAATGTCAGGTGTGTAACCGGAAGGTGTTTGCGAAGCCCTCCCATTTTACGAATATCCTGCTCGTGGTGCATCGCATGAATGACAGAACCTGCTCCAAGGAAAAGAAGTGCTTTGAAAAAGGCATGCGTCATTACATGAAAAACAGCACCGGTATAGGCACCCACTCCTAATCCCAAAAACATATATCCCAACTGACTAACGGTAGAATATGCCAGTACCTTTTTTATATCGTTCTGGCGCAGTGCGATGGAGGCAGCCAGCAGCGCAGTGAGTAATCCTGTTATAGCGACTACCCCTTGTGTGAAGGGTGCCATCGTATACAACAAGTTGGTACGGGCTATCATATAGATACCGGCAGTAACCATTGTTGCTGCGTGAATCAGGGCAGATACCGGTGTCGGGCCCGCCATCGCATCAGGCAGCCAGGTATACAACGGTATCTGAGCGCTCTTACCCAGGGCGCCCACAAAAAGAAGCAAAGTGATAGCAGTTAAATCGCTGCTGCTGAGTTGAGCAACGCCTGATAGCACCCCTGCATATTCTGTTGTTCCCAGTTTACTGATGATCCAGAAAATAGCGAGCAA
>JBIIRN010000113.1:0-6359 GCA_044341525.1 Sediminibacterium sp.
CGTGTATCCTCTACATGATCAAGGGGGTAAGACAAAAGGGTGGGTAAGATGGTTAGGCTAACAGGTAAGAAACGCATTGTTTATCTTTGCGCCCTCAAAGAAATGCCAGGTATCGGTGGACACCCGATGCGGGCCAATAGAAAAATACCATGTTTCAGTCCCTCAGTGAAAAACTCGAATCCGCCTTTAAGCACCTCAAAGGAGAGGCGCGGATTACAGAACTTAATATTGCCAACACCGTCAAGGACATTCGCAAGGCATTGCTCGATGCTGACGTTAATTTTACTATCGCCCGGGAATTTACCGACAAGGTAAAGGAAAAAGCCATTGGTCAGAAAGTAATCAATGCGGTGAGTCCGGGTCAGTTGATGGTAAAAATTGTGCAGGATGAATTGACAGCCCTGATGGGCGGACAGGCAGCGGATTTGCAATTGGCGGGTAACCCGGCCATCGTATTGGTTGCGGGTTTGCAGGGTAGTGGTAAAACTACTTTCTCCGCCAAGCTGGCGCGATATCTTACTCAACAAAAAGGGAAGTCTGTTCTGCTGGTGGCTGCAGACGTTTACCGACCTGCTGCCATCGACCAGTTGACCATTCTGGCTCAGGAAATCGGTGTGGAAGTATATGCAGAACGCGATAACCAGCAGCCCGTAGTGATTGCTCAAAATGCCTTGCTACACGCCCGATCACACAATAAGAATGTTGTTATCATCGACACGGCCGGACGATTGGCGGTAGATGAAGCGATGATGAGCGAAGCCGCACAACTGAAGCAGACCTTGAAACCTACTGAGATACTTTTTGTGGTAGATGCCATGACCGGACAAGATGCGGTGAATACGGCCAAGGCCTTCAATGATCGGCTTGATTTCACTGGTGTAGTGTTGACCAAACTGGATGGTGATACCAGGGGGGGCGCTGCATTATCTATCAGTTATACGGTTCACAAGCCCCTCAAATTTGTAAGCAGTGGTGAAAAAACCGATACCCTGGAAGTGTTCTATCCGGAGCGGATGGCTCAGCGAATTCTGGGTATGGGCGATATTACTACGCTGGTCGAAAAGGCCCAGGCGCAATTCAATGAGGAATCTGCCCGTAAGCTGGAAAAGAAGATTCGAAAAAATCAGTTTGATTTCCAGGATTTCATGGACCAGATGCAGCAGATCAAAAAAATGGGGAATCTCAAAGACCTGATGGGCATGATTCCCGGTATGGGAAAAGCCATGAAAAACATCGACATCAATGAAGATGCCTTTAAGGGAATTGAAGCCATCATACAATCCATGACGCCGGCTGAAAGGTCTAATCCTGATCTCATCAATCCCTCTCGCAAAAACCGAATTGCCCGGGGATGTGGCAAGGATCTCCAGGAAATCAATGCTTTCCTCAAGCAATTCGAGCAAATGAAACAGACCATGAAGATGATGAATAATATGCCCGCCGGCGGCGGGTTCCCGGGGATGCGGGGGATGCGTTAATGAGGCTGATTTCCAGTCATTTCTTAGTTAGAACTTGGTAAAATCCTGATAATTATATAATTTTGCCGTCCGGCTGTTCTCAGCTGGGTTAACAACATTCTTTAACGCCTATAAATTTCTATTTAACATGGCAGTAAAAATCCGTTTACAAAGACACGGAAGTAAAAAGCGTCCTTTTTACTTTATCGTTGTGGCTGATGCCCGCTCACCCAGAGATGGAAAATTCATCCAGAAAGTGGGCACTTACAATCCTCTCACCGTTCCTGCTTCCATTCAATTAGATCGCCAAAAGGCGCTCGAGTGGCTGAACAAAGGTGCGCAACCCACCGATACGGTGCGACGCATACTTTCTTTCAAGGGAGTTTTGTACCTCAAACACCTGTTAAGGGGTGTGAAACTGGGATTATTTGACGAAGCAACAGCTATGTCAAAATTCCAGGTATGGCACAACGAGCATGAATCACAGATTGCACGCAGATCTGAAGCTCATAAGAGCAAGCAGCGTGCAAAAAAGGCGCAGGCTCCCGTGGTGAAAAAAGTAGAAGCTGCTGAAGGTGCCGGCGAAGCTCCTGCAGAAGCCTAATTCTTTTTCTACACTTCCTATGAAAATCCGCCAATGGCGGATTTTTTTTCGCCCCATTCAACACAGATAAATCTGTAACTTTAAAGAAGACCTCTTGGTATGCAGCAGGAAGATTATATCCATATTGGTAAACTGGTGGCCGTATTCGGACTCAAAGGTGAGTTGATATTACAGCATGCTTTGGGAAAGAAAACGCTGTTCAAGCCCCAGGAGGTGATTTTTGTGGAAGAACGTAAAGGGTCTTATTTACCCTATTTTATGGTGAATTCCCGCGCCAAATCACCGGAGGAAACCATCCTCCAGCTGGAAACAGTTGCCACCCCGGAAGCGGCGGCACGCTTACGCGGAAAGCAGGTCTGGTTAACTGAAAAAGATTTTCGCCGCCTGGCAGGAAACACTGCCCCCATTAGTTTATTGGGATACCAGGTGATTCACAACGGGGAAAACCTGGGGCCGGTAGAGGAAGTAATCGAACAACCCCACCAAGTGTTACTCACCCTTCGCAAAGAGGGCAAGGAAGTATTGATTCCCCTCCATGAGGAAAGTTTATTATCGGTTCACCATGGACGCAGGGAAATCGTCGTTCAGTTGCCGGAAGGTCTGCTGGATGTATATCTTTAGTTACAGGATTTTGTATGGAAAATCTTCACATCTATTCTCGTAGTATCGAGGTAAAGCAGGAACACCTCGATGCTTTATTACATGTCAATAACCTGCAATACCTGCATTGGATGATGGAAGCTGCAGAGGATCACTGGCAAAGTCGAGCACCACAAGAATTGATTCAACAGTATAGCTGGTGGGTGAAACAACATCAAATCGAATATTTGGGCCAGGCCATGGAGGGAGATCGGCTGACACTGAAAACATGGACGGGAGAATTTAGTGGTGCTTGCTGGTGGAGGCATTACTTGATTGCGCATACCGATACAAACTCTCCCATCGCGGAAGCGGCTACCCAATTCGTTTTAGTCAGCCGTCAGAGTGGAAAGCCACAACCCATTCGCACCGCTATCCTTCAAATTTTTCAGGAAACCTAATTCCCTTTTCAATATATGCCTTCCCCCCAGCGATATATTGCCCATCTAGATCTGGATTCTTTTTTTGTCAGTGTGGAGATGCTAAAAGATCCCTCGCTTAAAGGGAAGCCGGTTATCGTTGGTGGATCTGCAGAACGGGGCGTTGTAAGTACCTGCAGTTATGAAGCCCGGCAGTTTGGTGTGAAAAGTGCTATGCCCATGAAGACTGCCCTGCAACGATGTCCACAGGCCATCATTTTGCAGGGGTCTTATGCCGATTATGCTGATTATTCAGATCGGGTTACTCGAATTATTGCAGAAAAAGCACCCTTGTTTGAAAAAGCATCCATCGATGAATTTTATATCGACCTCAGTGGCATGGATGTTTATGATGATCCATTTCAATGGACGATTCAACTGCGTGAAACCATTATTGAAACCACCGGATTACCCATCTCCTTTGGATTAGCAGGAAATAAAATGGTGGCGAAAATCGCAACTGATCTGGCCAAGCCCAATGGATATATCCGGGTGCCCACCGGAAAGGAAAAGGAATTTCTGGCACCCTTGCCGGTCGGTCGAATTTCCGGCGTGGGTGAGCACACCCTGCAGGTGCTGGCCTCTATGGGTATTCATACGATTCGTGAACTATCGGAAGCATCTCCGGTGTTGCTGGCACATCGGCTGGGTAAAATGGGACAGTCACTCTATGAAAAATCACAAGGCATCCACCATGGAGTAGTGCAGCCCTTTCATGAAGCTAAGTCCGTTTCTGCCGAAAATACATTCGAGGAAAATATCGCTGATCCCGAAGTATTACACAGCGAATTGGTGCGGCTTACAGAAAAAGTTGCTTTTGCCTTGCGCAGAGATGCCCGCTTTGCCGGCTGTATCGCCGTGAAAATCCGGTATCCTGATTTTGAAACCCGAACCCGACAGATGAGTATCACCCCTTCTTGTCATGATGATGATTTTATTCCGGCTGCCGTTCAGTTGTTACAGAATTTGTATGTTCCCGGCACACCGGTCAGGTTACTGGGTGTTCGACTCAGTGATTTTTCCCAGCCGATAACGCAGACCAGTTTATTTTCCGATGCGCGGCGTAAAACTCAACTCTATCAGGCCATTGATGAAGTGAAAAATAAGTATGGGAGATCGGCCCTTCAAAAAGCAAGATCCCTTCCCAAAAAAAATAAATAAAAAATTATCAAAATAAAAGTCTACTGATTTAGTAGGATATTATATATTTGCCTATCAAAAAAAGAAGACATGAGTTTACGCCTGGGTGACATAGCACCTGATTTTACTGCCAACACTTCCATTGGAGAAATTCATTTCCATGAATATCTTGGCGATAGCTGGGGGGTTCTATTTTCTCATCCTGCAGATTATACACCGGTTTGCACAACTGAATTAGGGCGAACAGCCGCGTTGCGGGAAGAATTTGAAAAGCGCAACGTGAAAGTTCTGGCATTAAGTGTTGATAGTCTAGAGCGGCATGCCGGATGGATCGGGGATATCAATGAAACCCAACATACAGAGGTGAATTTTCCAATCATTGCCGATGAAGACCGGTCCATTGCATTGGCGTATGATATGATCCATCCCCATGCTTCCGAAACGGCCACCGTTCGTTCCTTATTTATTATCGGCCCGGATAAAAAGATAAAATTACAAATTATCTATCCGGCTTCTACCGGCAGAAATTTTGTAGAGGTATTGCGGGTCATCGATTCACTGCAGTTGACAGCCAAGCACAGCGTGGCGACACCGGCCGACTGGAAACAGGGGGAGGAAGTGATTGTGGTACCGGCTGTTTCAACGGAGGATGCCCTTAACAAATTTCCCAAAGGCTTGAAAGTGATCAAACCCTATCTGAGGTATACGCCTCAGCCGGAATAATGATTGTTTTTTGTTTGTACTTGTACCGGCCCCGATTTCTATCGGGGCTTTTTTATGATGCCGGCAGGTGCCGGTGCCCACTTGCGCAGCTGTTGCAGGGTGGCTTTTAAATCTTTGGGTAGCGGCGCAGTCAATTGAATGGGTATTCCCTTCCAGTCAAAATGTAGTTCTGCTGCATGCAAAGCCAATCTCGATAAAATGGGACGTTCTTCAAAGCTATCCGATGAAATTTTGAAATTGCGTTTCACTGTTGAGAGCAGCAAGGGCTTTCCGTCTCCATACCATTCATCTCCTACGATTGAATGACCGAGGTATTGCAAGTGTACCCTGATCTGGTGCGTGCGACCTGTCAGGATCTTACAACGAAGCAGGCTAAATCCCCTAAAAATTTCCGCTACGGTATATTCTGTCACAGCAGGTTTCCCTTTGGCATGTGTAATCATTCTGCCGGGTTGAGTCGGATTTTCCATGAGGGGAACTTGAATGGTACCCTCAGAAGAATCAGGATATCCTTTTACCAGGCAGTCATAGAATTTATCAACGCCGCGATCTTCGAATTTTTTAGACAAAATCTGATGGGCAGCGGAAGACTTAGCAAAAACAATCACACCACTCGTATCCCTGTCGATTCGGTGAACGGTATAAATCTCACCATATTTTTCTTTCAGCAGATCTTTGAGAGAGGGTTCCTTTCCAAGACGATCCGGTATGCTGAGTAAGCCGGCACCTTTGTTGACCGCTACCCAATCTTCGTGTTCAGATAAGATAGACCAATTCATTTAGACGCCATGTTACCGGGTGAGGAAGCCGTTTTCCGAATAAAAGACTGGTTCATGTATTTGAGGTTCCTGACTTCTTTTTCCTGCAGGAATCGCCATTTACCCCGATCTACATTTTTTTTGGTCAGATTGGCAAACATCACGCGATCGAGGGATTTGACCTGATAACCCAGGTGTTCAAACATGCGCCGAACGATTCGATTTCTTCCGCTGTGTATTTCAATCCCCACTTTTGTTTTATCCTGTGTATCGGAATAGCCGGCTGCATCTGCTTTTATAAATCCATCTTCCAGCTGAACCCCGGTCAGCAATTGTTCCAGGTCTTTGGCTGCAATGGGTTTATCGAGGATGGCCTCATAGATTTTTTTCACCTCAAAAGAAGGGTGGGTGAGTTGTTGTGCCAATTCGCCATCATTGGTGAGCAGTAAAACGCCCGTGGTATTTCTATCCAGTCTGCCTACGGGATAAATTCGTTCTTTGGTTGCATTTTTTAATAACTCCAAAACTGTTTTCCTTCCCGCAGGGTCGCGGGTCGTGGTCAGGTAGTCTTTTGGTTTATTTAATAAAATGTAGACAGGTTCTACCTGCAGTTGCAACA
>JBIIRN010000114.1:0-6355 GCA_044341525.1 Sediminibacterium sp.
CAGCCGGGAAAGAAAAGCAGCATCTACTTCTGCTCCGATTCCGGGCTCTTCCCCTACGGATACCCGCATCCCGTTGAATTGAACGCCGCCGATCACCGGATCGGTCAGATGTCCCAGCAAACAAGTGTCCAGGTCATAGAAACGTATGTTGTTGCAGGCCATAGCCAGGTGTACATTGGCGGTGAGTGCCAACCGGCTTTCCAACATGCCACCCATCATACAGGCGATGCCATTTTTTTCAGCCACCTGATGGATGCGTAGGGCTTCGCGTATACCTCCGCTTTTGGCTAATTTGATATTGATATAGGCGCAGGCCTTGTTTCTAATGATGCGCGTTGCATCGTGGTGGGTAAATACACTTTCATCTGCCATCAATGGTATGGGTGACCTGCGGCAGAGTTCCGGCAAAAGTTCATCGTTCCAGCTGCGCATGGGCTGCTCACAAAATTCTATTCCAAAAGGCGCCAATTGTGTCAGCGCTTCAACAGCTTCCTCAAAACTCCAGCCCTGGTTGGCATCGATGCGAAGAATAAAAGTATCTCCGATGGCTGACCGAATCTGTCGTATGCGTTCTACATCATCCGAGGGCTTCTTTCCCAATTTTACCTTGATCATTGTCACACCATCCGCAGCAAATTTTTTCGCAGTCGCAGCCATCTCTTCCGGCGTGCCAATGCCGATGGTCAGATCACTCTCCAGCGTTTTACTTTCTCCACCCAAAAAACGATACAGGGGTTGTCCGGCTTTTTTCGCTGCGAGATCATACAATGCCATATCGAAAGCACTCTTGGCAGTGTAGTTTCTGCTGATCAGGGCATCCAGTTCATCCAGTCGGTCATCGATGGCATCGGCGGACTTCCCCTTCCAGCAGGCAGCGAAATCTTTGGCGAGTTCGAAGCAGGTAGATTGTGTTTCACCGGCAATCATGGGAAAAGCAGAACATTCTCCCACACCGGTGAGTCCTTCATCTGTATGAATTCGGATGAATAAATTCTGAGCAAAATTCATGGTTCCGGTGGCAATGGTAAAAGGAACCATGGGAATGGTATAGCGATAGATTTCGGTAGATACAATTTTCATCCGCCAAAATTCGCAATTTATTGGCTATGCCTGCGGCTTAATTTATAAAGTGCCTTCTCACATTTTTTCCAGTAACCAAAAAATCCCTGTCCTGTATAATCTGCCTCCGGAAACATCCAGGTAGGTGGAGTGGCTTGTCCGGGAAAATGATGGGCGATGGGATGATCTTTGAAATGGATGGAAGGGAAGTCATGCAGGGAAGGAATGTCTTTTGCTTCACCTACATAAATCTGTATTCCCGGAATGTGTTCCTTTGCCAGTTCCAGTATGAATTGCAGGACTGCCGGACTTATCGGATGTTGTTTAAAATGAGAGGGCTCCAGTACAAGAATCCGATTGGCTTCCACTCCGGAAAACCATGCAGGGTCTATTTGATAACAGTGATAGAGTAAAAGAGGTAGGTGGGGATTGAGTTGTAAGGATTCTGTATCGGGGAGGGTAGTGTGCAAATCGGGAACGAGCGTTGCCTGTAAATAATCAGGTACCGTCATCACCATTAATTCTTCGTATGACTTGCTGAGGAAGGTGTTGAGCTGATTCGTTCCGCTGTATTTGTTGATGTTGTCCTGGTTGGCATAATATTTTTTCGGGCTAAAACTGCCGGCTACCCATTGCCAACTGAGGGTATTGCTGGCGATGTCTCCATCGAGCAGGTGATAGTACATCCATCGGGCAGGGCTAGACCAATGTGCGCGTGCAATGTTACAGGTAATCATAGCCAGGTAAAGGCGGGCATGGTTGTGCAGGTAGCCGGTGTGCATTAGATCACGTATTGCACCATCAATTACTTCTACACCTGTATTGGCCTGAACTATGGCGAGGGGTAATTCGTGATGGGCCACCTGTGTTTGCGGTTGACGGATGTCTTTATGCAGGTTGTCTTTTTCCTTCCACCAAACCCGTTGAAAGTATTCCCGCCAGGCCAGCTGTTGTATCAGGGGCAGTGATTTTTCCATTGGGTGTCTGTGAATGATTGTTTCTACTACCTGCGGAAGGGTGATAACACCCCGGGTAATATAGGGGGAAAGACGGGTGACCGCACCCGTGAGAAAATTTCGGGAAGAGCCATAGCGGGGTGGATCAATCGAGCTGAGTCGCTCTTGTATAGAGGATGGGTTTGTGGGGAACATTGCACTCATATAATGATTAATCGGTGTGCCCTGAGTACATCCAGTGTCAATGCTTCACCAGGCCGGCAATTTTTATATTGTTTTACATCACAGAGAAATCCTACATGATCTCCTCCGTCAAATTCGCTAATTACTTCCAGTTCCATCACGCTGAGTGCCTCCTTTAAAATCAGGTGATCCAGCCAGTTTGTCAATAGATTTTTTTTCTGCAGGGATTTGATCTTGTCGGTCTTTTTGCCACTTGTCTTGCCTAAGATGCGAGTGAGGTTGTGTTGATGGTCGGCCAATAGTTGCAAAACAAATCTACCCTGGTGCTGTACATTTTCCAGGGTCTGTGTTCCCTTATAAATGCCGCATACAAAACGTTTGGGTTGCATGCTGATAGCAGTAACATAAGTAATCATGTGCATGTTGTGTCTGCCGGAAGCATCCATGCTACTAATAGAGTACACCGGAAGATTGACCCGGTTCCAGGGTTTCTTTCGCATACCCTTGGTGTCAGCCGTTTGATTAGATAATTTCACTCAGTTACAACAAAATGAACACGCCATTGTTTGTATGAAAAAAAATTATGGAAACGTTGAAAGATAAGGTGGTTTTGCTGGTAGGTGCCAGCGGAGGCATTGGTGCAAAAACTGCTGCCCTGCTCTCCGGTTCCGGTGCAAAGGTGTTTATTACAGGAAGAAACCAGTCCAACCTCTCTTCCGTTGCGCAACAGGCCGGTATCCCCACAGAACGTTGTTTTTCCCTGGATGTAACCCGGGAATCGGAGGTAAATGCTATAATTCAAACTATACTCCAGCAGGCCGGCACCATCGATATATTAATCAATGCTGCCGGTATCGGTATCATCAAACCGGTGGATCAACTCAGTTCGGAAGAATTTCAACGGACCTTGCAAACGAACCTGGTGGGTGCTTTTCATCTGGTAAAAGCGGTGCTGCCGGGGATGAAGGAAAGCAAGCGCGGACTCATCATTAATATCCCGGGTGTTTTGGGTAAAGTACCCATGGCAGGGGCGGCTGCCTATGCTGCGAGTAAGTATGGCTTAACGGGGATGATGCAGAGCATTCGGGAGGAGTTGAAAAGAACCGATATTCGTATTACCCAGTTGTACCTAGGTGGGGTGGATAGTCCTTTTTGGGATGCCATCGACCTGCGGGTTCAGCGAGATCGGATGATTGTAGCTGAAGAAGCCGCCAAAGCTATCTGGTTCCTTTGTCAACAGCCCCGCAGTGGGGTGGTGAGTGAAATGGTATTACAGCCCTTTAATCACCAGGCGATATAATAATTCGCCCGTAACAATAAAAAATTCGAACCTTTTTTTAGAATACTACCGATATTCGCAGTGCGAACGGATGTTAGTATATGAATGTATCCTTTGAAAACACCGAAAATGCCTTTGCGCATCTGACGGACAAGGATCTGAAAAATGCCCGATTCCTTTTTCAGTCCATGTCTTATCCCTGGCTGGTGCAGGTAGGTACCCGGCTTACTCCATTTATCATGCGCACGGGATTACCCGTTCATGGGTTAATCAGGAAGACATTATTCAAGCAATTTGTGGGAGGGGAGACCCTGGAAGATACTGCTGCAGTGACTGAAAAGTTACATTCTTTTGGTGTTCAGGTTATCCTTGATTATGGTGTGGAAGGGAAGGAAGGGGAGGAAGCATTCGATACAGCAACGGAAGAGTTCATGCGGGTGATAAGGTATGCTTCTACTCAGATTAATATCCCATTTATCAGTATTAAGGTAACAGGGTTAGCCCGTTTTGGCTTGTTGCAAACCCTCAATGAGGCACCCCGTTTGCGCAGTGGCATTCATGACAATGAGTGGGAGCGGGATGAATGGGAGCGGGTGCGGGAGCGCACTTATGCGATTTGCGAACTGGCCGCAGAAAAGAAAATCGGGGTATTAATTGATGCCGAAGAATCCTGGATACAGGATCCGGTAGACCGATTGAGTATGGAGATGATGCAGGTTTTTAATCGGCAAGAGCCTATTGTTTATAATACCATTCAGTTGTATCGACATGATCGCTTGGCATTTCTTAAGATGTCACACAAAATTGCCCGTGAGAATGGTTTTGTTTTGGGACTGAAACTGGTGCGGGGGGCATATATGGAAAAAGAAAGAGCCAGGGCAGCGGAAAAGGGATATGAGAGTCCGATTCAAACCGATAAAGCGGCTTCTGACCGTGATTTCGATGCGGCGGTAGCTTATTGTCTGGAAAACCTGAAAGATTTGGGTGTGGTAATTGCTTCTCACAATGAAGCGAGTAACCGGCGGGCAGCTGAATTGATGCACCAACTTGGCATTTCCAGTGATCATTCGCGGGTGCATTTTTCCCAGTTATATGGCATGAGTGATCATATTACTTTTAATATGGCGAAGGCTGGTTTTCGGGTAAGCAAGTACCTGCCTTTTGGTCCCATCCGGGAAGTGATTCCCTACCTGATGCGGCGGGCACAGGAAAACACCAGTGTGAGTGGTCAGACCGGAAGAGAACTTTCACTGATACAACGGGAATTACAACGCAGGAAGAAAAGCAATTCACCTGTTCTCCCCACCACTGCGGCATAGCAGTTACATCCCGTTATAACATCGTATTTTGCAGCCATGGAAGCATATCATCAGTTGCTGCGGCATATCCTGAATACGGGTGTAAGAAAAACCGATCGGACCGGTACCGGAACCCTGAGTTGTTTTGGTTATCAAATGCGATTTAATCTGGAGGATGGATTTCCCATGGTAACTACTAAAAAGTTACATACCCGCAGTATCATTCACGAGTTGCTTTGGTTCATTCAGGGTAGTACCAACATACAATACCTGAAAGAAAATGGTGTATCTATCTGGGATGAATGGGCTGATGAGAAGGGAGAATTGGGGCCGGTATACGGCAAACAATGGCGCAGTTGGAGTGGCCCCGACGGGAAGGTGATCGATCAGTTGTCGGAGGTGATTGCAGAGATCAAAAAAAATCCGGACAGCCGGCGCTTGATTGTGAGTGCCTGGAATGTGGCAGATTTGCCACAGATGGCATTGATGCCCTGTCATACCCTTTTTCAGTTTTATGTGGTGGAAGGAAAGCTGAGTTGTCAATTGTATCAGCGAAGTGCCGATGCTTTTTTGGGGGTACCCTTCAACATCGCTTCTTATGCTTTACTTACTCTGATGGTGGCGCAGGTAACAGGGTTGTCTTGCGGTGAATTCATTCATACTTTCGGCGATGTGCATTTATATGCCAATCACTTGCAGCAGGCGCAGATTCAATTAAGCAGAACACCCTATCCTTTACCAACGATGAAAATAAATCCGGCTGTGACAGATATTTTCTCATTCAGGTATGAAGATTTTACCCTGGAAAATTATCAGTGCCACCCCGCTATCAAAGCACCGGTAGCCATTTAATTGCTGAAAGAAATCAATAATAGTATCCTTATGCGTATATCTATGGTCGTTGCTGCAGCTGAAAACCAGGCGATCGGACTTGACAATCGGTTGCTTTGGCATTTGCCGAATGACCTCAGGCATTTTAAAAATAGTACCTGGGCTTTGCCGGTTATCATGGGTCGTAAAACCCTGGAAGCATTGGCTGGAAAGCCCTTGAACGGCAGAATGAATATTGTGATGACGCGCCAGAAAGATTTTTCTGCGGAAGGTTTTCATGTGGTGCATGATGCGGATTCGGCTATGCAATTGGTCAAAGCCCATCAGTACCGGGAAGTTAATATCATCGGGGGTGGAGAGATCTATCGGCAGTTTCTTCCAAAGGCCCACAGAATCATTTTAACCCGGGTTGAAGCCAGTTTTGATGCGGATGCTTTTTTTCCGGAACTGCCTGCGGCGGAATGGCAACTGGTGTCTGACGACCCTCAACCTGCCGATGACAGACATGCTTATTCCTATCGCTTTCAGGTTTGGGAGCGTGTCAATCCCTCCTGATCAGATGAGTTTTATTTCTATTGCTTATGTGGTTTCCTGTTGCCTTCTCTTTCCCTGGTTGATCCGGCGTCCTTCAGTAGCGGCCCTGCGGATATTGGCGGCAGTGAATATCTGGTTACCCTTGTACAGCATTTTTCTATTTCAGCAGTGGACCTGGTTTTATCAGTTGTATGTATTGCTCCCCCCGGCACAGA
>JBIIRN010000116.1:0-6288 GCA_044341525.1 Sediminibacterium sp.
ATAAAAAAATAAAAAAAACGCCAAATTATTCGATAAATGGCTTTACAACAATTCATTATCTTGCTTAGCAAATGGTTTATTTATGCGGGCAGGCATCATTTTTTCCTCTTTGTTTCTACTACTGGTGACCCAACAGGTTTCCTATGCTCAAATACCCAATCGATTGGTTTGGAGTGATGAATTCAATTATACCGGTTTACCCGATTCTACCAAATGGTCTTATGATACCGGCCGGCATGGATGGGGTAACCATGAGTGGCAAAATTATCTCCTGAAGAGTCGGGAGAATGTTTGGGTTGAGAAAGGACAGCTGAGGATCACAGCCCGAAAATCGGGAAAGGGAGAGCAAGATTATACCTCTACCAGATTAGTAACGAGAGGAAAGGCGGAATGGACTTATGGAAGAATTGATATAAGGGCAAAATTACCCAGAGGTCTGGGTAGCTGGCCTGCTATCTGGATGCTGGGTAGCAAGCAGCCGTTGCAATGGCCCGACGATGGAGAAATTGACATCATGGAACATGTGGGCTTTGATCAGGGAAGAATCCATGCATCAGTGCATTGTAAAAAATACAATCATGTGATTGGCACTCAAAAAACAGCTACCCGAATGTTACCCGACTGCAGCGATGCGTTTCATATATATTCGGTAATATGGACTTCCGAAAAAATTACAGTATTGATTGATGATCAACCTTATTTTGAATTTAGCAATGAACACAGTGATCGTACTGCCTGGCCCTTCAATGAACCGGAATACCTCTTACTGAATATTGCCGTTGGGGGTGACTGGGGCGGGAAAAAGGGAGTTGATCCTTCTGCCTTCCCTTGCAGCATGCTGATAGATTATGTAAGAGTCTATCAATAATTGAATTTCCAACCTAACCATCTCACATCAACATCAACTTCGTCTTTATGAAAAAAACATGGATCGTATGGATTAGCTGGCTTTGCCTGCAAAACCTGGGAGCGCAGGAAACCGGTGTGTACCAGGTACCTCCCAAAGAAATAGCTGACATGTTACTTGCCAAGCCAACACCGGCCGTTCGGGTAGACAGTAAAGGAAACTGGATGCTGCTGAGTGAAAGAAATTCTTATCTGGGCGTGGAGGAATTAGGGCAACCAGAAATCAAAGTCGCAGGCCTTCGGTTAAACCCGAACAATTATGCACCCAGCCGACAAAGTTTTGTCAACAGCTTTCTATTGAAAGAGATCAAAACAGGAAGGGAATACATGATTTACGGTCTACCCCCCGGGTTACAGGCCGGCAATATCAGTTGGAGTCCTTCAGAAACCAAGGTTGCATTTACACATACTATGAGCAATCGCGTGGATCTTTATGTTATCGACATCGCAGCGCAGAACGCCAAAAAAATCAACCGATCTCCCCTGAATACTACCCTGGGGAATGCTTATGCCTGGGTAGATGATCAAACAATTCTTTACAAGGCCGCAATACAATCCACCACCCTCGCACCCCAACGCCCCATTCTTCCCAAGGGTCCGACTATTCAGGAAAACATGGGAAAAGCAGCACCCAGCGTGACCTATCAGGACATGATTAAGTCCCCCCATGATGAAGCGGTCTTTGAATTTTATGGAACATCGCAACTGATTCTGCATAAAAATGGATTAGAAACCAATATTGGTGCTCCTGGTATCATCAGCAGTTTTTCACTTTCTCCGGATAGAAATTATCTGTTGATGCGTACGATTCGGAAGCCCTTTTCTTATTTGGTGCCTGCCGGTGGTTTCCCCTCCACGGTTGCCATCACCGATGTAACGGGTAAGGTGGTAAAGGTGCTCGCAGAATTACCATCTGCTGAAACAACGCCCAGCGGTTATGACAATACCCAAAATGTTCCGCGCGGATTTGACTGGAGAGATGATGAAAAAGCTACTGTTACCTGGGCTGAACCCCTTGATAGCGGACTCATGAAAACGAATGTTCCTCATCATGATGCTATCTATGCCTTATCAGCCCCATTCAATGCTGCTCCCCAACTGTTATTTAAGACTGTGCTGAGGTATGCAGGAACCACCTGGGGCGATTCAACGGTAGCGCTGGTAAGAGAAGTACTCTGGTCGAAACAAATCAACCGGGTAAGTCGCTTTAATAGCAAGACCGGTTCCCTTGAATTGTTGTACGAAAGAAACCTGACTGATGCGTATGGAAACCCCGGTGAACCGGTAATGAAGCGCAATGCCCTGGGCAGACCGTCCATTCAATTGACGGATAATGGTACGCAGATCCTAATGAATAATCCCGTGGGTTCTTCCCCTCGCGGTGACCTGCCCTTCCTGAGTAAATTTGACCTGACCACCAAAAAGAGTAATATTATCTGGCGTTGCCAGGAAGGCGTCTTTGAATCAGTTGAGCAGGTACTGGATGCCGATAAACTGGTATTATTGACCCGGCGTGAAACTCAGCGGGAAGTCCCTAACTACTGGATAAAAAATCTGGTGCTGCGAATCGCAGACAACCAATTGACACAATTTAATAACCCCTACCCCCAATTAGAAGGGGTATTAAAAGAAAAAATCAGCTACAAGAGAGCCGATGGGGTTGACCTGACCGGTAATTTGTATCTTCCAAAAAACTATGACAAATCGAAAGACGGGCCTTTGCCAATGTTGCTATGGGCTTACCCACGTG
Organism: Sediminibacterium sp.; assembly: GCA_044341525.1. Classification (GTDB taxonomy): domain Bacteria; phylum Bacteroidota; class Bacteroidia; order Chitinophagales; family Chitinophagaceae; genus Sediminibacterium. The sequence continues at coordinate 2,657 of JBIIRN010000116.1, forward strand.
AATTCAATTCAGCGGCGGATGCTGCGCAGGTAAGAGGAAGTAGAGATAAGTTTACCATGCTGAGCTGGGGCTCACCCGTATTTTTTGTAACGCAAGGATTTGCAGTTCTTGATAATGCAGAAATGCCCATTGTTGCTACCAGTGCGGATAAGAAACCCAATGATGATTTTGTTGCCCAACTCAAGTTAAATGCAGAAGCAGCAATAAATAAATTAGTAGATATGGGTGTTGGTGATCGCAACCGTGTAGCTGTGGGCGGACATAGTTACGGGGCTTTCATGACTGCCAACTTGTTGGCACATTCCAATTATTTCAAAGCCGGTATTGCTCGCAGCGGGGCCTATAACCGAACCCTAACACCTTTTGGGTTTCAGACTGAGGAACGCACTTATTGGCAGGCACCTCAGTTGTACTATGAGATGAGTCCTTTCAGTTATGCCAACAAAATCAAAACTCCTATCCTTTTGGTACATGGGGATGCGGATGACAATACAGGCACTTACCCTATTAATAGCGAGCGGTTGTTTGCTGCGATCAAGGGGCATGGTGGAACCGTTCGATTTGTTTATCTCCCCTACGAAGCTCATGGATACCGGGGTCGGGAAAATGTGCTTCACTTGTTGTGGGAAGAAAATGAGTGGCTCAGAAAATATGTAAAAGAAGTCAAAAAATAGATGCCGTTGATGCATTAAAAAAGGCGATCTACAATATGATCGCCTTTTTTTTTCAATTGAATAATGATTAAATATTTATTTACTCTTTTTCTTATCCGGATTTGATTTCATTCTCACAAATCTGGCGAGGGGTGCCATGCGAGCTCTGTTCAGAACCAGGGTATCGCGCACCAGTACAAAACTATCCGCGGAAGACAAGACCTGCATCAGATCTGCTTCTACGTTGTTTTCCTGGGCACAGGCCATTCGCGTCATTCCCATAGCAGAAAAGCTTACCCGGTCGTTAGGGTTCAATTCATAAGTTCCAAAAAAACGATTACAACCACTATAGCCGGCAATGCGGCGTTTGGAATCGAGTTCCATATAGGGAACTTTAACAGGAGGATTAGCCATATCGGAAAGGCGCTGACCATTTAATTCAACCAATTTCCATCTTTTACAAATTTTGAGATTGATCAGTGTGGTATCATATAATTTTTCAGAAGGACCGGCAGCAGTAGCTTGAACGCCGGTATACATGAGCAACAGTGCCAGCAAAGTTGTGTATTTCATGGGGCAGTATTTAAATTATTTTCAGGGAAGATAAATAATTTTTGAAAAATCACTCCGGTCTTTCTGAAAATACCTTGCAGTTGATCATTTCCGAATGCCGCTTACTTTATAATTGCGTAAGGGTACTGTCACATAATCCTTTCAGTAAACTGTTCCCCCGGGCATCTATCTGAATCTGGGCATAGGCAGCGCGGCTATATCTTTCAGCTTTGCCTTCCTGAAAGAAATAAGATTCTGCACCCACCTGAATTCCATTAAATCCTGTGCTATACTTCATCAAATATTCGCCGCGATAAATGGGTTTTTGCGCCTGCTGAAAGCGGGCAGCAGTGACTACCCCTTTTTCATCAGTTCTGAGCACACAGAAACCTCTTTTGGGCAAAACACGCTTATCAACAGAGTCAAGCACAGCAAAAGACAAGCGCATATAATCGCCCTGTATTAATGAACGGGGATCAACAGGGGCCAGGTGGAGGTAAATTGATTTACCCTTTTCCATGATTTGCTCCTTATCGGAAATACCCTTGTTCAACATTACCAGCACCAGCAGTACATTGATGGGTATGAGCCAATGCTTATTCCATTTCATGTAAATTCCATTTTTGGCGCGTGAAATAATACAGCAACAGGAATCCTGTCCCACTTCCCATGAGTATATAAGATTTCGTCAGGAGAGTATAATCAAGATCATAATAATACTCGGCAATAAATACAATACCGGCGAATATGCTGAGCACCCAAATCCAACGATCTCCTGCACGAAATGACAACAACATCAGTAAGAATATACCGACGATGGCAGGCGAAATTAGAGTAGGTAATAAAATGATTCCGACAACCAAGACAATCAATGTTTTAAGTTGACGGGTCTGTACCTGTAACTGGGGTAAGATTTGATAAACAACTCTTAATAAAAGAATCAGCAAGAAAACAGACACATAAGAAAAATCTTCCCCCAATCCTTTCAATTGATGGCGCTTCCCCAGTAACTGAAGCATACCGATAAAAACAAGCGCTATCACCATCAGTAAAGGTCTGTACCAGGGAATGAAGCGCCGCAGGAATGAAATCACTACGGCTTCTTTTTCATACAAGAATACCAATGCCAAACCTAAACCGGCCGGCCACAGCTGTATCCATTGCAACAATGGGTGATGGAAATACAGGAAGAGACCACAGCCCATGACGATTGCAATTGCGAAGAATGCCATGATAGTATGCCGGATGAATAATAAGGTCACCAGTGCCACCAATAGTCCCGCCAAGGCAGCGCGGTCAAGCGACCAATGCCAGATGTTGAACGCAAGGGCCAGTAAGACGAACCCGGTGAGATAAGAGCAAACAGCCATCGTATCTGCAATCAGCAGATCTACCTTTCGCATAGCAAAAAGGGCACCCGCTATCAGCAATGTTCCAATAATACTCAGCGCAATAGGTGATTCGGTAATACCGCCAATGAGAATAAACCCAAGAAAAAACTGAGTTGCCATGAATCCTCCAATCACGCTTACGATCTTCACTATCCAGCTACTTTCTCTTGCCTCCATTCTTTGTAAGGCATTTTCCCATCTGGTTTCCAGCAATTGAAAGGATTCCCCCACAGTATTCTGAACTTCTGACAACCATTGTTGATATTGTATCCGATTACTCATTGCGCCATTTTTTTTGAAGGTGAACGAGTTGACTTACCAGGAAACTGAGTGAACCAATAATCCAGAGCCCACTCAAGAGAAAATTTACTTCAGAGAATTTTATTTTATTGATAAGATAGAGTCCGGCCAGCATGAGGGATAAACCGACAATAGTCATTAAAAAAATATCCTTATTGCGCAAGGATTGCCGAATAGCCCATAACAACAGAACAGCTTGTAAGATTACAAGTACCAAAAACTCAATATTCCACTTCGTGAAAAGTCCCACTGCAAAACCAACAGTCATGATTCCTGCAATCCAGATTGTAAGTAAATACAAAAGCCAGTTGGCTTTCAATGCCTGTCGAAAATGACGGATGGCCATGACAATCAGATAAAATAACACGTTAAGTAAAACAAATGCGATAAAGGCCCGTGAGTCTTTTAACCAGGTACTTTCCTGCTCCATATACATAAATAAACTCGTATTGGCGAGCACTATCATGAGCAGCCACATGGGCTCAAAGAGAAGATAAATGGTAAATAACAGTACGCACAGCCACCAAGACAAAAAGAAATCATAGGCATTGGCACCGGTTTGGTATATCTGTCCGAAAACAGCGAATACTACCCCAATCATCACTGCAGCTGCTGTCAGCAACAATTTGTGTAAAAGCGGAGAATGACGAAGCCACCAGGCCAGCATAGCCGGTAATACAAATAGTGCCTGCGCCAGTGCGAGTTTGGTAAATCGATGCAGGTGTTCCCAGTTGAA
>JBIIRN010000117.1:0-6251 GCA_044341525.1 Sediminibacterium sp.
TGTGTGGGAGCACACGGGTTCGAACCGCGGACCCTCTGCTTGTAAGGCAGATGCTCTAAACCAGCTGAGCTATGCTCCCTTTTGGGAGGGCAAAAATACAATTTGCCGGGTATTTACCCAAAAAAATATTTTCTTAATTCAGCTGAACCGTAGGCAGCCGATATTGCTGGCTGTCATAAACAAATAATTCTTCAACCTCAAAGGTCCAGTACTTACTCAGGGGTGATTTTTTTAATAAATCAGCTACCTCTTTTTTTGTTTTGGCATTAAAAGTAATCCAGCAGGTCAAGCTTTCCATACTTACACCATAACTAACTATAACCCCCTTATTGATGAGATAATTAATGTAAGTCCGGTGAGAAGGCACCAAGGTCATGAATTCATCATCCATGGTAAATTGTATAATTGCCTGAAACTTCTTCATTCAAAATTGATTGAAATAAAGTTAATGAAAATATCTGCCAACAAAATTTATTTAACAAGTGCTTACCGATTCTGTAAATCAATTCATCGAATCCGTAATCGGGCAACCCTGCCACCACCTCCCGCCAAATATACATAGTTCCCCCCCTTGGCATAACCCAGGGTATGAAAACTTTCCCTGGAAATCAACAGCCAGTTAACTCCATCATCCATTGAAATATCTAAACCCGAGGTACCACAGGTGATCCAGGTTTTCCTAAATAAATAAGCAACACAGGAACGATAGCCCGAAGGGGGGGAGGCAGGTCGATTAAATAAACTTTCATGCGGCACAATCTCTTCCTGAAGGTTTACCAGTAAACAATTATTGGCTACAGCAGAATCCCGGGAAAAATCTCCCCCTACAATAATACCCTTGGATTGATTTTTCATGGCAATCGAGTTGGCGCCCCGGGATGCTCCCCCCGGCATAAATGGCAGATCAAACGATGCCTGTCCATCTAAATGAATCAATCGGGACCGGGTGCCACCGGTTACTATCCAGCCATTTTTCAACTTCCCCTTATTCATCAGGTGCACATTCGTACCGCTGGCTGCAAAAAAAGCCTCCCCGGAATCCAATAATATCTTCTCACCCGATTTATGCTTCAATGTATCAACCTGCCAACTTCTTCCCCCATCATCGGTTCTCGCTAGGAAGGGTATTCTTCCAATAGGATCTCCTACCACTATTCCATTCTGAGCATCCCTAAAATGCAGGGCATCCAGGAACATGCCACTTCGCTCATCTGAAAATACCTTCTCCCAGTTTCTCCCTCCATCCGTGGTTCGAAGAAGGATAGCAGGTTCCCCCACAGCCATAATCACAGCAATCGAACTATCCATGGCCTGAATATCCCTGAAATCCCTGTTCTCATATCCCTTTACCTGAAACCATTTCCATTCTCTTCCCCCATTGGTAGATAGTCCTACGGTCCCTTTACTTCCTGAAACCCAAACTATCTCATCACTTACAACGGAAATTCCCCGAAAACTCGGCCTTGTGGGATGGATAAACAGCACTTCTGGGTTCCCGGGTACCTGTTGTGATAGCAAATCATTTTGCCCCAAAAAACAGACGCTGAAAAGCAAGATTAATTGAAATTTCTTCAATCGCATTATCAATAAAAATGTAAAATAAATTTTATAATATATTATAAATCAATATAGTAAATAATTTTTAACTTGACTAATCCAATCACTTGCCCTTGTCAGTCGGGTAATGGTAGCCAGAAAAGAAGGCATAGGAAGATCGAATAATTCTTCGCTTCCGGTGGGACCCAACAAACGATTCAAGTGGTGGGCACCGGTTGGATTGGCCAGGGTAGGATAGGGCTCCCACCTGAATTGATCAGGATGCATATCCTTTAAAATTTTTATCAATAGACAACCCCAGAAAACAGGTTGAAAATGAGAACGATCATGTACCTGGAAACTCAAGCCCTTACAAACCTGACCCGCATTTCTGCCCGTCTCCGGCGTATATTCTATCACTTCCATCGATACCTCACCCATCTCCATATCGTATAACCTTTTGGCCAAAAGAGCAGCATCCAGCCAGGGAGCCCCCAAACAGGTAAAAGGATCATTGCTTCCCCTTCCCTCATTTACATTGGTTGCTTCCAGTAAACAAAGTCCGGGATAAAGCAAGGCACTTTCAAAGTGCTGAATAGCCGGAGAAGGAGGAAAAAAAGCTACGCCCCAGTCCGGTTGAAACTGCATCCGGTTCCAGCCTCTACAGGGTATCACTTCCATTTCAACCTGAATATTTCTGGTTTCCCTGAAATAAAGTGCCAATTCACCCAAAGTACAGGAATGGCGGATGGGCATTGGCCATCGACCAATGAAGGATGTGTTTTCAACAGACAATACTGGACCTTCCGCCAACTCAAGATTACCGGAGATGGGATTGGGTCGATCCAGTATGACCAGGGGTTTACCGGTATCGGCACAAGCCTCCATCAAATGAGTAAGAGACCAGAGATAGGTGTAGAATCTAACCCCCACATCCGGTACATCAAATAAAACCCGGTCAAGTTGCTCTAAATCTTTTCGGTCGGGTGCAAATGATTGCCTGTACAAACTTTTCACGGGTAGACCGGTTAATGCATCCGTTCCATCAGGCATAGGCACCCCATCAGCACCCCTCGTATCTAACCCATGTTCCGGAGAAAAAAGGGTGTGAAGAGAAAATCCATGCCTCAACAATGCCTCCCGACCGGGTTGTCCATATCGAGTGGTAGCCGCCTGGTTTGTCAGTAAACCCAACATCTCATGCTTCCAGTGAGGTGGCTGATGAAGTATAACGTCTAATCCAAACTCTACGTGCATACTTAAAATTAAGTCCTTACTCGTTAAAAAAACTAAGTTCTTTTTTTAGTTGTTCCACCACATTGAAAATGATGGGACAGCGATCGTAGTGCATTTGAATGGTAAAATATCGGGAAGTAAAACCGGGAAGATGGAGAGCCGGAAATTCACGGCAACCGGCAAACCGGTCAGGATAAATGGAACATGCCCGATCATGCAGGAAATGGCAGGGCATGGTATTGAGAATCATCTTACCATTCCAACCTTCGGTTACATGATTCGTTTTAAAATCAATCGGATCGGATTCGGTGATTGCAGCGACTCGTTTCACTTCTTCTTCCTCTACAACAATCATCAATGTCTTACAGCAATTCCCACATTGACGACAATCGACTTGCTGACTGACTTGTTCCTGTAATTCAAAAACAAGAGAATCCGTTACCTCCCGATCCCTTGCCTCCAAAAAATAACGAAAATGGTCATTTTCTTCCCCACGGGTGGCCGCCAGGCTGGCAATCAGGGCCAAATCAGTTTCTATATGGGAATCTTGCGCCGGAATAGTTAAAATTAGGCATTCCACTACCCAAAAGAACAACCGGCAACCCTCCAATTCTGTTTATCCACATAAAAAAGGCATTTGTAGAAAAGTAAAATTGGGCTGGCCGAACAGGTGTTTAGATTTGTACCCTTTGAACAGAAGCTAAATTGAACAGATAACTATGGCCGTACAGCAGTTAGGGAATAATTATGATGAATCCTCGATTCGGTCACTGGACTGGCGAGAGCATATTCGGCTAAGACCCGGGATGTACATCGGGAAAACCGGTGACGGCGCAGCCCCGGATGATGGTATTTATGTACTACTCAAGGAGGTGCTGGATAATTGTATCGATGAATATACCATGGGATATGGCAGGCAAATCGAAATCGGTATCACCGGTAAAATGGTAACGGTACGCGATTACGGAAGGGGGATTCCCTTGGGGAAAGTGGTGGATGTAGTTAGCAAAATAAATACAGGTGCCAAATATGACAGCAAGGCTTTTCAGAAAAGTGTCGGTTTAAACGGAGTTGGTACCAAGGCTGTTAATGCCCTGAGTCAACATTTTCGGGTAACGGCCTATCGGGAAGGCAGACAGAAAACTGCCGAATTTGAAAGAGGTGTTCTTCAAAAAGAGCACAAAGAAGCTGCTTCGCAGGAATCAAATGGTACCCTGGTCGAATTTCTGCCAGACGATCAGATTTTTCGTCATTTCGATTACAAAAATGAATACATCGAAAACCTGCTGTGGAATTATTGTTTTCTAAATGCCGGATTACAGATTCATTTCAATGGAAAAAAGTTTGTCAGCAAAAATGGTCTGCTTGATTTACTTGAAAAGAAAACTTCGGCAGATGACTTACGCTATCCCATCATCCACCTGAAGGGGGAAGACATTGAAGTGGCCCTTTCCCATAACAATGATTACGGGGAAGATATTTTTTCCTTTGTCAACGGCCAATACACCACCCAGGGAGGAACCCACCAGCAAGCATTCCGGGAAGCGTATGTAAAGGTGATCAGAGATTTCTTCAAAAAAGATTACGAGGCCTCAGACATTCGCACCAGCATCGTAGCAGCTATTTCAGTGAGGGTGCAAGAACCGGTTTTTGAAAGCCAAACTAAAACCAAACTCGGATCGGTAGCCGTTTATGAAGGGGGTCCGACTATGAAGAATTTTGTTCTCGACTTTCTCGCTAAGGAACTCGATAATTTTTTACACCGCAATCTCACAGTTGCCGATGCTTTGAAAAAGCGAATCGAGCAAAATGAAAGAGAGCGGAAAGAACTGGCTGGTATAAAAAAACTTGCTAACGAACGGGCTAAAAAAGCCAACCTGCACAATAAAAAGTTGCGGGATTGCCGTGTGCACTTAAATGACGACCCTCCAGCCAAGAACAAAGAAGAATTCATCGCCCTGCAAAATCAATCCACCCTCTTTATCACAGAAGGTGACAGTGCCAGTGGAAGTATTACGAAATCTCGCAATGTAGATACACAAGCTGTTTTCAGTCTGAGAGGTAAACCGCTGAATTCATTTGGTCTCTCCAAAAAAGTGGTATACGAGAATGAAGAGTTCAATTTACTGCAACATGCGTTAAATATTGAAGATGGACTGGAAGGGTTGAGGTATAATCAGGTAATTATTGCCACGGATGCCGATGTAGATGGTTCCCACATTCGACTGTTGTTGATGACTTTTTTCCTTCAGTTCTTTCCTGATCTGGTCAAGCATGAGCATGTTTATATTTTAGAAACTCCACTTTTCCGGGTAAGAAACAAACAGGAGACTATTTATTGTTATGATGAAACCGAAAAAAAGGAAGCGGTAAAAAAACTGGGAAATAAGCCTGAAATCACCCGCTTCAAAGGACTTGGCGAGATCAGTCCCGAAGAATTCGGTAAGTTCATCGGTCCCGATATGCGAAAACAATTGGTTACCATCAACAATGAAGTAGGAATACATGATATACTGGATTTCTACATGGGAAAGAATACCCCTGAACGCCAGGAAAAAATCATTGACAACCTGCGCGTTGAATTGGATATCGTGAATAATTGATAAAGAATGATACACTTAGTATTTGAAGAATTAAATGCCCGTTTGTTAGAAGAAGCCATTGCATTGGATAGTTCATTGGCTGGGGCGATCTATGTGATTCGGGACGATTATGCAACAGGCCCTTTAGGAGCAGATGATACAGAAGAAACCAGGAAGTCCCGAAAAGACTGGTGGGCCGGTGTTCTGGAGGGCTCTCCTTATGAAGATCAAATTAACCAGGTAGATGATTTTGCTACCTTACAGGATATAACTGATCTGCTGACCACTCAACCCGAAGAAGAGTGTTGGATATGGATGGGACAAAATAGTCATGATGTAGCAGGATACTACTGGATATTGAAATACCTGAAACCTCTCGCCGGAAGAATATTAGTGTTGTACATGAATAATCTTCCCTTCCTGAATGAGAAAGGCGGCATCTTTTATCCTTCCTACTTGCATGAGATCCTGCCCAGAGAAATGCTCAAGGCCAAAAAACTGGCAAGACCTATAACTGGTAGCGAATGGGAAATAGATCCGGAGGAATGGAGCCGCTTATTGGCTGGAGAGGGAATGATCCGTTTCCTGGAAGGAGGAAAAAAACTGATCAATCAACCGATTGAAACCCATGATGATGAAATCTATCGAGCAGTTACTTCTGAATCGCAAAAGCTATCGAAAATTATAGCCCATTTATTGGCCAAGAGCAAAAAGGGACTGACCGATGCCTTTATAGCTTGGCGACTGCGGCTTATGGCAGCAGAGGGAAAGATTGAATGGCAAGATGATAAAAACAAAGGTTGGAAAGAGGTACAAGTTCGCCGCCCTTCACAATCAACACAGGTAGCTGCAGAGGTATGATTCCTACCATAACCATACGACCCATGGCTTTAAAAA